>NZ_JBMVFV010000073.1:0-29100 GCF_049538395.1 Micromonospora sp. AB353
AGCAGACACCACTCGACGCGCCCATGGGAGCCGAGCCCGCACCTTGACCAGGCGACGCCCAGCGGTCACAGCGGTGACGGGTCGTCGCGCAATCGGCTGTAGAGCCACCCGTCACGCCAGGCGCCGGCCCGGAACTCACAGGCCCGCAATACCCCCTCCAGTTGGAAGCCAGCCTTCTCCAGCGATCGTTGCTCGGCCACGTTCTCGGCATGGGTGCCGGCCTGGATGCGCTGCGCCGGGGTGTGGCTGAACAGGTAGTCGCAGAGCAGCGCCTGGGCTCGCCAGCCGAGACCCCGGCCGCGCCACTCGGGCAACAGCACGATGCCGATCTCCCAGTACGGCGCCCGCCCGCCGTACTGGCCCTGGCGATAGGTGAGGAACCCGGCCGTGACGTCGGAGGGCTCGACCTGGACGATCAGGCCGCCCACCTGCTCGCCGAGATAGCCGTCCTCGGCGAAGCGGCGGGCCGGCGCGGCGGCGTCCCGGAAACCGGCCCAGTCGAGCCCGATCAGCCCGGGTTCGACAGCGAAACGGCGTAGCATCGCCAGATCGTCCTCGGCCACCGGGCGCAGTCGTACGGTCGAGCCGGGCGCCTCGTGCACGACGCCGGCCACCAGAGGATGGGAACTGTGCATCCTCCGCACCGTAGTGACGGGCCGGGCCGCCCGCTGCCCCCGCGCCGGGCGGCTGACCGCCTAGACGGAACGCCACGAATCAGAAGGCAGCGCAGAGGCATGCGGACCCATCAGCAGCATCCCCCCGTCCACCGCCCACGACGCCCCCGTCACGTACGCCGCCGCAGGCGAGGCGAGCATCGCCACCACCGCCGCCACCTCCCGCGCGTCACCGGGCCGTCCCACCGGCACACCCGGGCGGTCCTGCGTGAACGGGTCGACGTCCTCCTGCCCGGTCATCGGCGTGGCGATCTCACCCGGGGCCACCGCGTTGACGGTGATCCCGTCGGCCGCCAGTTCCTGCGCCATCACCTTGGTGAGCAGGCCGAGCCCGCCCTTCGCCGCGCAGTACGCCGACGAGCCGACCCGGGGCGCGTGCTCGTGCACGCTGGTGATGGTGATGATCCGGCCACCTCGTCCGGCCGCGCGCATCCGCCGGGCGGCCCGCTGCGAGCACAGGAACGGCCCGTCCAGGTCGACAGCCAGCACCTCCCGCCATCTCTCCCAGCTCACGTCCACGAACGGTTCGGACAGTCCGATGCCGGCGTTGTTGACGAGCACACCCAGGCCGCCGAGCCGGTCGGCCAGCTCGTCGATGACCGCCGCCGCCTCGGGGAGCCGGGTCAGGTCCAGCTCCACCGTCTCGCAGCGGCGGCCGGTGGCGCGTACCGCGGTGGCGGTGCGGTCGGCGCCCTCCGCGTCGCCGTACCAGGTGATGCCGATGTCGTGACCGGCCTCGGCAAGCGCCAGCGCGCACGCCTTGCCGATGCCTGAGTCCGCGCCGGTGACGATCGCGACGCGGTCGTAGTCCTCGTATCGTTCGGGCATGTCCGCGCACTACCCGCGGGTGGCGACCTCAACCGGCCGGACGACCCCGGCTCGCCCGGCGGTTTCGTCGGACCCGCTCGCTAGGGTACGGGCGTGATCGCCGATGACTCCGATGCCGTGACAATCCGCTTCCTGCGCATGATGCGTGCCGAGATAGGCGCCGAACGGGTGGGCGAGGATTCGCTCGGCCGCACCGTCGACCTGGCCCGGCGCTGGTGGGGCACCGGCGCCGCCGCCGACGCGCGGCTCGCGGACGCGCTGCGCGAGCTGCACGGCGAGCCGGTCGACGTGGCCGATCCGCACGACGTGGCCGGTGCCGCGAGCGCCCTGACCGCCGACGCCGGTCTGCTCACCGAGCCGGATCCGCGCGGCGCGGCGATGGCCCGGTTCGCCGCGAACGCCCGGCGGCTGCGCACCGGCGAGATCACCCCGGCCGAGTTCGACGAGCTGATGGCGCGCGACCGCACCGACGACGCCGACGCCTGACGATCAGCTGATGGCGCGCGACGGCACCGACGCCGACGCCTGACGACGAGCCCTGCATCTGCCGGCGTTTGTCGCCGGACGCCCGGAACCTGCGCACCGGCGTCACGCCGCGCGACCGCCCGTCAGTACGCCGGCGGGTCAGCCCGTCGGGACCGGCACGGCCAACTCCGGCGCGTCAGCGGTGAGCAGCGCCGTCCGTGACGGCACGCGCCACAGCTCGGCCAGCGCCGCCGCCAAGTCGTCCAGCATCAGGCGCACGGCCGGCGCCGCTCCGTGGTGCATCGCCTCGACCACGACCAGCACCTCGGCGGTGCCTGCTCGTACCGCCGACGTGCCGCTCTGCCGGTGGCACCAGCGCCGGGCGTGCGCGTGCCCGCCCTGGTCGGCGAAGATCACCTCGCCGGGCGCGGGCTGCTCCGACTCCCCGCCGAGGCCCAGGTAGGACTCGGTGCCGTCGGCCGCGCGGACGGTCAGGTCGCCGTCGATCCCGGCCAGGTCGAGCACGGCGACCGGGACCGCGTACCGGACCGAGAGCGCGTTCCCGAGGTCCACGAGCGGGTGCAGGCGGGGCAGGTCGCCGTCGCGCCGCAACCGCCGCAGCAGCGACTCGGCCGCGCAGCGGTAGCGGGTCGGCGGGCAGCCCATCCGGGCGAACGCGCGGCGCCACGCCTGGATCTCCGGGAAGCCGCCCTCGGGCCCGGCGGCGAGCCGGTCCCGGGCGGCGCCGAGATGCCCCGCGGACAGTGGCGTGACGTCGACGTCCGGTGTGACGCCGGTGGCGTGCAGGACGCCGCAGGTCAGTTCCGGGAAGGCCGACCAGATCTCGGGGGAGTGCCGGAAACGCACAGGGAGGCTCCTTTTCGGGCGGTGGGCTGGGACGGGTCAGGCGGTGAGGGCGAGGCCGAGGCCCAGGACGAGGAATCCGCCGGCGAAGGCGTGCTGCAGCAGCGCGGTCAGCCGGGGCCGGGACAGCACGCGGCGGCGCAGTGCGCCGGCCAGGAGCGCGTACCCGGCGAACACCAGCAGCGTGACAGCCATGAACACCAGGCCGCAGGCGAGCATGCGCGCGGTGGCGGCGGGTGCGCCCGGCGGTACGAACTGCGGCAGCAGCGCCACGAAGAACACCGTCACCTTCGGGTTCAGCAGGTTCAGCAGCACCCCGTCCCGGAACACCGCCGACGTCGGACGCGGGGGCCGGTCGCCGCCGACGGTGAGCGTGCCCCGGTCGCGCAGCGCCGACCAGGCCATCCAGAGCAGGTACGCCACACCCAGCCAGGTCACCACGCGGAACGCGGGCGTGCCGGCGCGCAGCAGGGCGGCCAGGCCGGTCACCGCGGCGATCACGTGCGGGACGAGGCTGAGCGTGGCACCGGCGGCAGCGGCCAGCCCGGCCCGGCGTCCGGCGGCCACGGCGGTGGCGAGCGTGTGCATGACCCCGGTGCCGGGACTGATCGCGACGACGAGTGAGGTCAGCAGGAAGGCGGCTGTCATGAAGTCCAGCCTGTGGCCATAATGGTCCGATGGACAGGGCCAAAGCTGTCGTCATCGAGAAGTCCAAAGCGGCCGGTGCGGACTTCCTCCAGCTCGACGTCGGCGAGGCGCCCCCAGGTGGCCGCGCGGACTGGCTGGCCGCCCGGCTGCGATCGGCCATCGCCGACGGCCGGGCGCCGGTGGGCACCCGCCTGCCGGCCAGCCGGGTGCTCGCCGCCGAGCTGGGGGTCTCCCGGGGCGTGGTGACCGAGGCGTACCAGCGGCTGGCCGAGGACGGGCAGGTGGCCGGGCGTGGCCGGGCCGGAACGGTGGTGGTCGCCTCACCGGCCGCCGTGGTCACCCGGGCGCCCCGGCCCAGGAGAGCGGCGGAGGTGTTCGCCGGCCGGCCCGGCCTCGACGTCTTCGACGAGCTGCGCGCCGTACCCGCGGAGGTGGACCTGACTCCCGGCGTACCCGATCTGGCGGCCTTTCCCCGCGCGGCCTGGCTGCGGGCCGAACGGGCCGTGCTGCACCGGATGACGCCCGCCGCGCTCGCCTACGGCGACCCGGCGGGCGCGCCCGCGCTGCGGTCGGCGGTGGCGAACTGGCTGGCCCGCAGCCGGGGCGTCCGCGCCGACCCGGCCGAGGTGGTGATCGTGGCCGGGGTGTCCCAGGCGCTCGGCCTGCTCGCGCGGGTGCTGAGCGACCGGGGTACGCACACCGTCGCGGTCGAGGACCCCGGCTCGCTCGGCGTACGGCAGCACCTGGCCTATTCCGGGCTGGCGACACCGCCGGTCCCGGTGGACGACAGGGGCCTGCGCGTCGACGAGCTGGAGCGGTCCGGCGCGCCCGCCGTGCTGCTCACCCCGGCGCACCAGTTCCCGACCGGGGTGGTGCTCGACGGCGACCGGCGCCGGCGGCTGCTGCGGTGGGCGCGCGACGGCGGCCTGGTGGTGGAGGACGACTACGACGCCGAGCACCGCTACGACCGTCCGCCGGTGCCGGCGCTGCGGGGCATGGCGCCGGACCGGGTCTGCTACGTCGGCAGCATCTCGAAGCTGCTCGCGCCGGCGCTGCGGATCGGGTGGCTGCTGGTGCCGCCCGCGCTGCACGCCGACGTGGTGGCCGCGAAGCGGGCGGCCGACCTGGGCAACGCGGCGCTGGCGCAGCTCGTGCTGGCCGAGCTGATGGAGTCCGGTGCGCTGGAACGGCACCTGCGGCTGCTGCGGCACCGGCACGTACGCCGCCGGGACGCGATGATCCGCGCGGTAGGCGCGTACCTGCCGGGGGCTGTGGTGCACGGGGCGGCGGCCGGGCTGCACCTGATGGTCACGCTGCCCGGTGACGTCGACGACCGGGCGCTGGCGGCGGCGGCGCTGCGCCGGGGCGTGAAGGTCCATCCGTTGTCCTGGCACGGCCAGCGCCCGCAGCCACCCGGCCTGGTCCTCGGCTACGCGTCGACCCCGCCCTCCGACCTCGACCGCGCCCTCTCCACGGTGGCCGAGGCCCGCCGCACCCTCACCCCGCCCTGATGATCAAGGAGCTCGTGTCCGAGTCGATCTCCTCGAAGGACACGAACTCCTTGATCACGGGGGTACAGGCAGGGCGGAGGGTGGGTGGTAGAGGGCGGCCAGTGCGGTGGCGGTCTCGGACAGGCGGGCGCGCAGCGCCTCCGGGGTGAGCACCTCCACGTCGGCGCCGAGCCGGAGCAGGTCGCCGTGCGCGTGGGTGAGCGACTCGATCGGGATGACCGCGTGCACCCAGCCGGTGGCGTCGGGCGGGCCGGCGCTCGCCTCGGCGGCGGCCACGACCACGTCGCTGCCGACCTCGCGCAGCCGGGCGAACCCGCGCGGCGACAGCCGGATGCGCGCCTCGTCGCGGTGCAGGCCCGCCCGGAACTCCACCACGTGCGCGCGCCACCAGGCCGGCAGGTCGAACTCGGGCCGCTCGAACGGCTCGTCCAGCGGGGCCAGGTCGAGGATCTGGTTGACCCGGTAGGTGGCCGGGCCGGCGCGGTCCGGCCGGGCGGCGACCAGATACCAGCGCCCGCCCTTGAGCACCAGCCCGTACGGTTCGAGGACCCGGGTCGTCTCGCCCCGCCAGCCCCGGTACCGCACCCGGACCCGGTGCTGCCGCCACACCGCCTCGGCGGCCTCGGCCAGGTACGGCGACGGGTCACCGTCGGAGTACCAGCCCGGGGTGTCCAGGTGGAACCGCTGCTCCAGCCGGGCCGCCCGGTCGGCCAGCGGCGCGGGCAGCGCGGCCCGCAGCTTGAGCTGCACGGCGGCGACGACCGACTGGTAGCCCAGCTCGGCCGCCGGCCCGGGGAGCCCGGCGAAGAGCAGCCGGTCGGCCTCCTCGGCGGTCAGCCCGGTCAGCCGGGTCCGCCACCCCTCCACGAGCCGGTAGCCGCCGTCGTGCCCGGCCTCGCCGTACAGCGGGATGCCGGCGGCGTGCAGCGCCTCGACGTCCCGGTAGACGGTGCGCGCCGACACCTGGAGGCGGGCGGCCAGGTCGGCGGCGGTGAGCCGGCCGTGCGCCTGCAGGAGCAGCAGGATGGACAGGAGTCGACTGGCCCGCATTCCCCTGACACTAGCTGTCAGGGGAGCGGTCCTAGCGTGCCCGCATGGCTTTTCACGACAAGGAGCTCACAGTGCCGGGGACCGTCGAGGTGGCCGGTCGGCACGTCAAGCGCTACCACATGGACCAGCCGGACCGTCGCCTCGAACCGCGGGTGGTCGACGCCGCGTACGCGTACCTGCCGGCGCTGCTACCCGCCCCGGACGGCTCCACCCCGTCGGCGAGCTGGGTGGTGCTGCACCGGGGTGCGGACACCGGGGCGTACCTGCTGGCGTACAGCTGGTTCTTCGACAACGTGGTCGAGTGCCGGATCGCGATCGCCGGGCAGCCCGCGCTGGACTGCCCGGACGACGACCCGGCGCACTTCGTCGACCTGACCCGCCCCGGCGTCGGCTGCGTCTGGGAACTGGGCGTGCTGGAACACGAGCGCACCGCCTGGATCCGGCACGTGCTCGCACCGGACCGGCCGGATCTCGCCGGCTACCTGGCCGACGCCCGGGCCGAGGGGCCGGTGGGGTTCTGATGGGAGACTTCGACTTCCTCGTCGGCACCTGGGACGTGACCAACCGGCGCCTGCGGCAGCGCCACGTCGGCGGCGACGACTGGGACGAGTTCGCCGGTGTCAGCGAGGCGCGCTCGTTCTTCGACGGCGCGGGCAGCTTCGACGAGATGCGCTGCCCGAGCCGGGGCTTCTCCGGCTCCTCGGTGCGCATCCTGAACCCGTCGACCGGGCTGTGGTCGATCTACTGGATGCACAGCGCGCGGGGCGTGCTGGAGCTGCCGCCGGTGGTCGGCCGGTTCACCGGCGGCGTCGGTGAGTTCTACGCCGACGACACCGACGAGGGGCGGCCGGTGCGCTGCCGGTTCCTCTGGTCGGCGATCACCGCCGGCTCCTGCCGCTGGGAGCAGGCCTTCTCCACCGACGGGGAACGCACCTGGGAGACGAACTGGGTCATGGACTTCCGCCGGGCGGCGTGACCGGCGGCGTGGTGGTGCGGTAGATCGCGGTCAGCCACACGTCGAGCAGCACGTCCACCACATCCCGCTCGGCCACCGCCGGGCCGTCCCCGGCGAACGTGGCGTACCAGACGCGCTCGTTCATCGAGTTCAGCGCGATGGCGAGGTCCCGGGCGGGCAGCCCGTCCGGGGCCGCGCCGCGGGCGCGTTCGGCCTCGATCGCGGCCTGCACCGCGCGGACCCAGCGTTCCAGCACCTCGGCCCAGAGCCGCCGCACCTCGGCGTTGGTGCCGCGCACCTGGGCGCAGGCCAGCACCACGTCGCGGTGCCCGCCGAACGTGGCGTGGAACCGGGCGATCAGCTCCCGCCAGTGGGCGCGCGGATCCTCGGCGAGCCGCTCGAACAGGCCACCGGCGGCGGCGTCGGCCTCTTCGGTGACCCGGTCGAGCAGCGTGAGCAGCACCGCGTCCTTGGACGGGAAGTAGAAGTAGAACGTGGGCCGGGAGATCCCCGCGCCGCGCGCCAGGTCGTCGATGGAGATGTCGGCGAAGGGACGCTCGGCCAGCAATCGCTCGGCAGTGGCCAGGATCGCGGTCTCCCGGTCGTCGCCGGTGGACCGGCCGGCCCGCCGCCCGCGCGTCGGCGCGGCGCCGGTCGGCGTACGGGCGGTCGTCATGCCGGCAGATGCTACACCCGCTCGACACCCTGTCGATTCGACTCGACATGGTGTTGACTGCGGTCGACGGCGATGGATAGTGTCCGGTCCACCGCCGGTGCGAACGGGAGAAACCGATGGCCGCAGACCACGTCGACGTCCTCATCGTCGGGGCCGGCCTGTCCGGCATCGGCGCCGCCGTCCACCTCGGACGCGAATGCCCCGGCAAGACCTACGCGGTGCTGGAGGCCCGGGGTGCCATCGGCGGCACCTGGGACCTGTTCCGCTACCCGGGCATCCGCTCCGACTCCGACATGTACACCCTCGGCTACTCGTTCAAGCCGTGGACCGACCCGAAGGCCATCGCCGACGGCGACTCCATCCGGGCGTACGTGCGGCAGACCGCCCGCGAGTACGACGTGGAACGGCACATCCGCTTCCACCACCGGGCGGTACGCGCCGAGTGGGACAGCGCCACCGCGCGCTGGACCGTCCACGCCCACCGCGACGACACCGGCGAGGACGTCACCGTCACCTGCGGGTTCCTGTTCACCAACTCCGGCTACTACCGCTACGACGAGGGCTACACGCCGCGGTTCCCCGGCGTCGAGAGGTACGCCGGCACGCTCGTGCACCCGCAGCACTGGCCCGAGCACCTGGACTACGCCGGCAAGCGGGTCGTGGTGATCGGCAGCGGCGCCACCGCCGTCACACTGGTCCCGGCCATGGCCGAGCGGGCCGCCCACGTCACCATGCTCCAGCGCTCACCCACGTACGTGATCGCGCTGCCCTCGCGCGACCCGTTCGCCGACGCCGCGCGGCGCTGGCTGCCCCCGAAGGCCGCGTACGCGGTGGCCCGGTGGAAGAACGTCACGCTCGGCGTGGCGAACTTCCAGCTCAGCCGCCGCGCCCCCGGCGTGGTGAAGCGGTTCCTGCGCCGCGCCGCGAAGGGCCGGCTCCCGTCCGGGTACGACGTCGACAGGCACTTCTCGCCCCGCTACAACCCGTGGGACCAGCGGCTCTGCGTGGTGCCGGACGGGGACCTGTTCGCCGCGCTGAGCGCCGGCCGCGCGTCGGTGGTCACCGACACCATCGACACGTTCACCGAGCACGGCATCCGGCTCGCCTCCGGCGAGGAACTGCCCGCCGACGTGGTGGTCACCGCCACCGGCCTCAACCTGCTCGCGCTCGGCGGCATGACGCTGGTGGTCGACGGCGCCGAGGTCGACCTCGCCTCGACTGTGGCCTACAAGGGCATGATGCTCTCCGGCGTGCCGAACTTCGCCATGACCATCGGCTACACGAACGCCTCCTGGACGCTGAAGGCCGACCTCGTCGCCACGTACGTCTGCCGGCTGCTGCGCCACCTCGACGACACCGGGCGGCAGATCGTCACGCCGCTCGCCCCGGACACCGACGACCTGGTGCCGATCATCGACCTGCAGTCCGGCTACGTGCTGCGCGCCGTCGACCAGCTGCCCAAGCAGGGGCCGGAGGCGCCGTGGCGGCTGCACCAGAACTATCCCCGCGACGTACGCCTGATGCGGCACGGCCCGCTCACCGACGGCGTCCGGTTCGACCGCGCCGGCGTACCCGCCACGGCGGCCACCACCTCGGGAGGAACCGATGCGTGACCTCGTCTTCCCCGGCGGCACGGCGGTGCTCACCGGCGCGGCGAGCGGCATCGGCGCGGCGCTGGCCCACGGGCTTGCCCGGCGCGGCGCCGACCTGGTGCTGCTCGACCGGGACGCCGACGGCCTGGCCGCCACCGTCGCCGCGATCAGGGCCGCGTACCCGGACCGGCGGGTGGAGACCCACGTGGTCGACCTGGCCGACGCCGACGCCACCGACCGGGTCGCCGCCGAAATTCACAGCGCGCATCCCCGGATCCGGCTGCTGATCAACAACGCCGGGGTGGCGCTGGGCGGGCGCTTCGACCAGGTCACAGTGGAGGAGTTCCTCTGGGTCATCGAGATCAACTTCCGGGCGGTGGTGCGCCTGACCCACGCGCTGCTGCCCGCGCTCAAGGCCGAACCCGGCGCCCACCTGGTGAACGTGTCCAGCCTGTTCGGGCTGATCGCCCCCGCCGGGCAGGCCGCGTACGCGGCGAGCAAGTTCGCCGTACGCGGCTTCACCGAGGCGCTGCGGCACGAGCTCGCCGACGACGGCGTCGGGGTCACCTCGGTGCACCCGGGCGGCATCCGCACCCGGATCGCCGCCAGCGCCCGCGTCGGCAGCGGCGTGGCCCTCGACGAGTACGAGGCCGGGCGCAGGCAGTTCGAGAAGCTGCTCACCATCGACCCGGCCACCGCCGCCGAGGTGATCCTGCGCGGCGCCCAGCGACGCCGCGGCCGGGTGCTGATCGGCTGGTCGGCGAAGCTGCCCGACCTGCTCGCCCGCCTCGCACCCGCCGGGTACGGCCGGGTGCTGGCCCTGGCCATGCGCCAGTCCCGCCCGGTGGCCACCGTCGCCGAGGTGCCGGCCCCACGGACCGAGGAGGCCGCGCGGGAACCCGGACGCACGGCGTGACGGTGGCCCTCCCGCCGGCCGGCGCGCGCACCGTCGACGGCCGGCGCGTGCGCTGCCGGATCAGCGGCGACGGGCCGCCCGTGGTGTTGCTGCACGGCATCGGCCGTACCCTCGACGACTTCACCACCCTGCACACGGCGCTGGCCCGCGACCACCTGGTGCTCGCGGTGGACCTGCCCGGGCACGGCGGCTCCGCGCCGCTGGACGGCCCGCACACGCTCCCGGCGCTGGCCGCCGCGGTGGCCCGCTTCCTGGACGTGGCAGGGGTGACCGGCCCGGCGCACCTGGTCGGCAACTCCCTCGGCGGGGCGGTGGCGATGCGCCTGGCCGCCGACGCGCCGCAGCGCGTCGCCAGCCTGGCGTTGCTCAACAGCGCCGGCTTCGGCCGCGAGGTGACTGTGGCGCTGCGGCTGCTGGCGGTACGCCCGCTGGCCCGGCTGCTGCTGCGCCCGCACCCGGGGATCGTCCGCCGCACCGAACGGGCGATCTTCTTCGACCCGGCGTACGTCACCGAGGAGCGGCTCGCCACAGCGCTCGCGGTGGCCCGGCAGCCGCACGCCGCCCGGGTGATGCTGGAGCTGGTCCGCGACCTGGGCACCTGGCGCGGCGTACGCCCGCAGTGGCGCGCCGACCTGCTCGACGCGGTGGCCGCGCTCGGCCTGCCCACGCTTCTCGTCTGGGGCGAGCGTGACCTGGTCCTGCCCGCCGCGCACCTGGCGTACGCCCGCACCCGGCTGCCGGACGCGCGCTCCCACCTGTTCCGCGACACCGGGCACATGCCGCAGATCGAGCGGACCGCCGAGGTGGAGGCGCTGCTGCGGGAGCTGTGGGCCTGACCGTGGCCTGCGCCACTGTCCCGGCCCGCGCCGGGTCGTCCGGGCGACCCGGGGAGCAAGCTTAGATACATGACGCATCCCAGCCGGACCGCGCCCTCCGCCGCCGAGCGGGCGTACCGGCACCTCAAGCAGGCCATCCTGGAACAGGTCTACCCGGGCGGCCAGCTCGTCAGCGAGGGCGAGATCGCCGAGGCGACGGGGGTGTCCCGCACTCCGGTCCGGGAGGCGCTGCTGCGGCTGGAGACCGAAGGGCTGGTCAAGCTCTACCCGAAGCGCGGCGCGCTGATCCGGCCGGTGTCGGCCCGGGAGATCGCCGACGTCATCGAGGCCCGCCGACTGGTCGAACTGCACGCCGCCGACCGGGTCTGGCCGCGCCGGGCCGCGCTGCGCGCCGACCTGGCCCGCTGGCTGGACGAGATGCGCCGCGCGCACGCCGCCGGTGACCTCACCGCCCTGATGGCCGCCGACCGCTCGTTCCACGCGGCGGTGGTCGAGGCCGCCGGCAACGAGATCCTGGCCGAGCTGTACCACCGGCTGCGCGACAGGCAGCTCCGCATGGGGGAGGCGAGCTTCCGGCTCTCACCCGGCTGGGCCGAGGTCGCCCTCACCGAGCACGCCGGCCAGCTCGCCGCGCTCGACGGCGACGACCCGCAGGCGTGGCACGACGCGGTCGCCGCACACATCGACACCGCCGCGCGGATGCTCGGGACGCTGCGGTGAACGCGGGTCGCCGCCCCGCCGCCCTGGTGTACGCGGTGGCCGTCACCGCCTATCTGACGGCCGTGTTCCACCGCAGCTCCCTCGGCGTGACCGGGGTCGACGCGGCGGACCGCTTCCACATCAACGCCGCCGCGCTCGCCACGTTCTCCGTCGCCCAGCTCGCCGTCTACGCCGCCATGCAGGTGCCGGTCGGGGTGCTGCTGGACCGGTACGGCTCACGCCGGCTGCTGCTGGCCGGTGGCGCGCTCATGGTGGCCGGGCAGCTCCTGTTCGCGGTGGCCGGCGACGTACCGGCCGCCGTCGCCGCCCGGGTGCTCGTCGGCCTCGGTGACGCGATGACGTTCATCAGCGTGCTGCGCATCGTCGCGTTCTGGTTCCCCGGCCGGCGCAACCCGCTGCTGGTGCAGCTCACCGGCACCGTCGGCCAGCTCGGTGCGGTGCTCGGGGCCGTACCCCTGGTGCTGCTGCTGCACCGCGCGGGCTGGACCCCGGCGTTCCTGACCGCCGCGGCGCTCGGCGCCACGGTGGTGCTGCTGGTCCTCGTCGCGGTACGCGACACCCCGCACGCCGAGCACGCCACCGCGCTCGCCCCCGACCTGGCCACCGTACGGCGGCAGCTCGCCGACGCCTGGGCACAGCCCGGCACGCGGCTGGGCCTGTGGACACACTTCGTCACCCAGTTCTCCGGCGCGGTGTTCGCGTTGCTGTGGGGATACCCGTTCCTCGTACAGGGGCAGGGGTTCTCGCCGACCGCGGCAGCCGGGATGCTCACCCTGATGACAGTGGTGACGCTCGTGTGCGGGCCGGTGATCGCGCACCTGTGCTCGCGCCACCCGTTCCACCGCTCGGTGGTGGTCTTCGCGATCACCGCCGCCACCGCCGGGGTGTGGGCGGTGGTCCTGGCCTGGCCCGGCCGCGCCCCGCACTGGCTGCTGGTGGCGCTCGTGGTGGTGCTCGCGGTCAACGGCCCCGGCTCGATGATCGGGTTCGACTACGCCCGCACGTTCAACCCGGTGCACCGCATCGGCAGTGCCACCGGCATCGTCAACGTCGGCGGCTTCGTCGCCTCGATCGCGCTGATCCTGGCCGTCGGCCTGGTGCTCGACCTGGCCACCCCGGCCGGGCGGGACGCGCCGCCGCTGTCCGCGTTCCGCTGGGCGTTCGCCGTGCAGTTCCTGCTCTGGGCGCTCGGCGCGGTGCAGGTGCTGCGCTACCGCAACGCCGCCCGTCGCCGGCTCGCCGGGCAGCGGGCCGCCGCCGCGGTCCCGGCGGCGGCCTGAGTACGCGGGCAGCCGGGCGCGGTTTCGGCGCGGCCGGCTCAGGGCCGGTGCCGCACCAGCGAATCGAGCACCAGGGTCAGCCCCGCGCCGACCAGCCACACGTCCTTGGCCAGGCCGATGCCCTCCTGGCTCGGCCGGAGGCTGCTGCCCTCGCGCATACCCGGCGTCTTCAGGTAGAGCTGCACCAGGCCCGCGCCGAACGCGGTGAGCGCTGCCCCGGCCAGCAGCGACGGGACGAACGGGGCGAGCAGCGCCGCGCCGAGCGCGACCTCGCCCCGCGACAGCAGCACGGCGAACCGGTCCGGCGGGATCTGCCGCAACTGCGGCATCGCGCCGGCCGCCATGCCGTGCATGCCCGCGGCGGCCTCACCCTCCAGGCCCCGCTTGCCCAGCCCGGAGTTCAGGATGTACGCGCCGATGGCGACCCGCAGCGGAGCATGCGACAGCCTCATGATCACTCCCGTCCCACCTGGTAGAACCGGCACACCGGGTACCCGGTCATGACCAGGACAATCCGCCGGGCTTCATTGGTTCGCCCGTCATGATCAGCGGTAGGTTCTGGGTGCAGACGCATGCAACGAAGGAGGCACCGTGAGCCAGGAAGTCCGGGGAGTCGTGTCGCGGCGCAAGGGCGCGCCCGTGGAGGTCACCACCATCGTGGTGCCGGACCCGGGGCCGGGCGAGGCGGTGGTCCGCATCCAGTCGTGCGGCGTCTGCCACACCGACCTGCACTACCGCGAGGGCGGCATCAACGACGACTACCCGTTCCTGCTCGGCCACGAGGCCGCCGGCATCGTGGAGCAGGTGGGCGACGGCGTCACCGACGTGGCGCCCGGCGACTTCGTGGTGCTCAACTGGCGCGCGGTCTGCGGGCAGTGCCGGGCCTGCCGCCGCGGCCGCCCGTGGTACTGCTTCGCCACCCACAACGCGACGCAGAAGATGACGCTCACCGACGGCACCGAGCTGACGCCCGCGCTCGGCATCGGCGCGTTCGCCGAGAAGACGCTCGTCCACGCCGGGCAGTGCACGAAGGTCGACCCGTCGGCCCGGCCGGCGGCGGTCGGCCTGCTCGGCTGCGGCGTGATGGCCGGTCTCGGCGCGGCCATGAACACCGGCAACGTGACCCGGGGCGACTCGGTCGCGGTGATCGGCTGCGGCGGTGTCGGCGACGCGGCGGTGGCCGGCGCGGCCCTGGCCGGCGCGACCACGATCATCGCGGTGGACACCGACTCCCGCAAGCTCGACTGGGCGCGCAAGTTCGGCGCCACCCACACCGTCAACGCCTCCGAGGACGACGCGGTGGAGGCCATCCGCGCGGCCACCGGCGGCTTCGGCGCCGACGTGGTGATCGACGCGGTCGGCCGTCCGGAGACGTGGAAGCAGGCGTTCTACGCCCGCGACCTGGCCGGCACCGTCGTGCTGGTCGGCGTGCCGACCCCGGAGATGACAGTCGACCTGCCGCTGCTGGACGTCTTCGGCCGCGGCGGCGCGCTCAAGTCCAGCTGGTACGGCGACTGCCTGCCCAGCCGCGACTTCCCGATGCTCACCGAGCTGTACCGGCAGGGCCGGCTGGACCTGGACGCCTTCGTCACCGAGGAGATCGCCCTCGACCAGGTCGAGGAGGCGTTCGCCCGGATGCACCACGGCGACGTGCTGCGCTCGGTGGTGGTCTTCCCGTGACCGCCCGCGTCGACCACGCCGTCACCTCCGGCACGTTCTCGCTCGACGGCCAGACGTTCGACGTGGACAACAACGTCTGGGTGGTCGGCGACGACGCCGAGTGCGTCGTCCTCGACGCGCCGCACGACGTGGCCGCCATCGGAGAGGTGATCGGTGACCGGCGGGTGGTGGCGATCATCGCCACTCACGCCCACGACGATCACGTCCGGGTCGCGCCCGAACTGGCCCGGGCCACCGGCGCGCCGGTGCTGCTGCACCCGGCCGACCGGGTGCTGTGGGACATGGTGCACCCGGACACGGCACCGGACGGCGAGCTGACCGACGGGCAGACGATCACCGTCGGCGGCACCACGCTGCGGGTGCTGCACACGCCGGGTCACAGCCCCGGCGCGTGCAGCCTGTACGCCCCCGACCTCGGCACGGTCTTCACCGGCGACACCCTGTTCGCCGGGGGACCGGGCGCCACCGGGCGGTCGTACAGCGACTTCGGCACCATCGTCGAGTCGATCCGTACCCGGCTGCTCACGCTGCCGCCGGAGACGGTGGTGCACACCGGGCACGGCGACGACACCACGATCGGGGCCGAGGCGCCGCACCTGGACGAGTGGATCGTCCGGGGCCACTGAGGACCGCACACCCCGCGCGGGTCCGGCCGGAGTGATCCGGTCCGGGCCCGCGCGGCGTCTCCCGGCCCCGGCGGGGCGCCGGTTCCGGCCCGGAAACCGTGTGGCCGCACGACGTTTCGTCCGGTGATACTCGGGCCCGTGCCGGTCGCCACCCTCACCGCCGCCCAGTCCGCCGCGCTGCGCCACGTCCGTGACGTCGCGCTGCGCGACCGTCCCGCCGCGCTCGCCGTCGTCGCCCGCCACCTCGCCGCCTCCGGCGCCACCTACCGGTACGAGGAGGTCGTCGCCGCGGTCACCGGGTACGGCCGCCTGACGCTCAACTTCCACCCCGACCGGGTGCTGCGCGACGGCCGTACCGTGGCCGAGGCGCTGGACGAGGAGGGCGTCTACCGCAGTCAGTTCGAGACCGGCAGCTCCAACGGCGGCCTGACCGCGTACCCGGGTGGCGACCGGGACGTGTGGGAGCAGGCGATGTTCGGCGGCGCGTACCAGCGTCCCGGCGTGCTGCCCGCGCAGCGCCCGAAGTACGGTGGCCTGAACCTGCTCGACCACGCCGACGGCGCGTGCCCCCGGTTCGGTTCCTGCCACCTTCGGCTGCGCCCGGAGGTGCTGCCCCGGGCCACGTTCAGCTTCGGTGACAGCCACATCGAGCCCACCGAGTTCGGCACCGTCGACGTCTTCGAGCCGGTGTTCGCGGCGCTGCTCACCGCCACCGCCGGTACCGGCGTCGCCCTGGGCGTGTCCGGCATGGACACCGGCACCCTGTTGCGGACGCTGCTGCGCCGCCGGGAACGGGAGTCCGGGCGGGTCGGCCGGGCGCTCGACGACTACATCGAGGCGCAGGTGCACGGCGAGATCAGCCTGGCCCGCGACGTCGAGGCGCTGGTGGTCGACCCGTCGTTCCGGGGCACCGACGCCGGACGGCGCCTGGTGGGGATCGCCGCGCGGCACGGCCTGGCGCTGCGCTACCACCCGGGCTTCGTGCTGCCGGTCGACGCCGTGGACGCCGAGTTCCGCGGCCCGGACATCCCGCCGCTCGCCGCGCGCGTGCACGCCGAGTTCGCCCGCCCGGGGGAGCCGCTGCATGCGGCGCTCGTCGGCCGGGCCGCCGCGTCGGTGGTACGCGAGCCGCAGCGCTGGGCCGACCGGGGACCGGCCGCGGTGACGTTGCAGCACCTCAAGCAGCTCTGGCACGTGCTGGTCCGGTTCGGCGGTCCGGCCTGATCGTCCCGCTCTGCCTGCTGAACGGAGTGCTTGTCCGGAATCGCGGGTGACCTGGACCGCAGCCTCGGCCCTACCCGGCATTTCCGGAATGACCGACACGGCGGGCTCGTTGTGTCCCCCGTACCGCCGGAACCCAAACACCTACCCGGCGGTAGTCCCTCGAGGGGCGCTCACCCCGGAGCGCGTCGTAACGATCGAAAGGGCAACCATCGTGAAGCAGCACTTCACTCGATGGCTCCCCGCCATCGCGAAGACCGCCGTCGCGAAGACCGCCGCCGTCACCCGTAACCGCCGTGCCGCGCTGAGCGTGGCGGGCGTGGCAGTCCTGGGCGGCCTGGCCGTCGGCCCCGTCGCCGTGGCCGCGCCGGTGACCAGCGGGCCGCACGCCGGCGCCAAGGCCGCCATCGACCTGGCGACCGGAAAGAAGACCTCCACCGAGGCGGTCAAGCCCGGCCAGACCACCGGCCTGGACAAGCTGCCGACCCGGGCCGACCGGCCGGCCAAGGAGAAGCTCGTGCCGCACGGCGTCGAGGGTGCGCAGTCGCGCATCCCGCTCGACGACGCGCAGCTCGACAACGCCAAGGCCATCGTCGAGGCGGCCAAGGAGACCGGCGTGGGGGAGCGGGGCGCCGTGATCGGCGTCGCGACCTCGCTGCAGGAGTCGAAGCTGTACAACCTGGGTCACCTCGGCGCGTACAACGACCACGACTCGGAGGGGCTGTTCCAGCAGCGCCCGTCGTCCGGTTGGGGCACGTCCGAGCAGATCACCGACCCGGAGTACTCCAGCAAGGCGTTCTTCAACGCGCTGAAGAACGTCGGCGGCTGGCACGAGCTGCCGCTGACCACCGCCGCGCAGACGGTCCAGGTGTCCGCCTACCCCTACGCGTACGCGCAGTGGGAGGAGCAGGCCGCGGACATCGTCCAGCAGGTCTGGTAACCCGACACCCGTGACGAACGGCCGGCCCCGGAGGGGCCGGCCGTTCTCGCGCAGGTGCGGAGGGGTGCGGGATGGGCGTGATGTCCGGTTGCGCTGTGGTGGGCGGCACTCCGGGGGCGGAATCGGGGGCGGGTGGGGGGCGTTGTAACCCGGTGCGCGACCGGAGTGGCGGCGCTTGGCGCCCACCCCCGGCGGAACAACCCCGGGCCGTCGGTCGTTGCAGATGCACCCGGCACGCCCTCGCGCTGCCGGATCCCCGAGATCCCCTTGAGCGCCTGACGGTGCCCACGCGTCCGCCCCCGGATGCGTCGACCCCCGAACGGAGCCCACCATGAACACGATTCTGCGCAAGAGCATCCTCGGTATCGCCGGTCTCGCCTTCACCGGTGGCGTGTTCGCCGGTCCGGTCGCCGCCCACGCGGCCCAGACCGCCACGCCGGCCGCCGTCGCGGTCCAGGCCGCCAGCCCGCAGGGTACGCAGTCGCACGTGGACCTGAACGACGAGCAGCTCGCCAACGCCAAGGCCATCATCGCGGCCACGAAGAAGGCCGGCATGGCCGAGCGTGCCGCGGTCGTCTCGATCGCCACCGCGTTGCAGGAGTCGAAGCTGGAGAACCTGGGCCACCTGGGTGACCGCAACGACCACGACTCGCAGGGCCTGTTCCAGCAGCGGCCCTCCAGCGGCTGGGGCACGGTGGAGCAGATCACCGACCCCGAGTACTCGACGACGGCGTTCCTCAAGGGCCTCAAGCAGGTCGACGGCTGGCAGGACATGCCGCTGACCGAGGCCGCGCAGACCGTGCAGGTCAGCGCCTACCCCGACGCGTACGCGCAGTGGGAGAAGCAGGCCGCCGAGATCGTCGCCGAGCACTGGAACAAGTGAGACCCGTCGAGAGGCCGGTACCCGGATCGGGTGCCGGCCTTTCGTGTGCCCTCAGCCGCTGTGCGCGGCGAGCCACGACACCACCGGCTCGACCACCGACGGGTCCAGCGGCTGCTTCGCCTCGTCCCGGTACGCCCGCAGCGACGGCGGACCGGGCCGGCGGCGCAGCACGTGGGTGACGCCGGGCAGCACAGCGGTCTGCACCGGCCCGCCCGCGTGCGCGGCGATGACCGGCAGGTCGGCCGGGTCGGTCTGGAGGTCCTTGTCGCCGGTGAGCGCGAGGATCGGCGCGTCGACGCGGGCCAGGTCCGGCCGGGGGTCGTAGCGCAGGAACTCTCGGAACCAGCGGGCGTTGAGCCGCTGTCCGCCGACCCACGCCACGTCCTTGTCGGTGGCGAGGATCTTCTCGTGGTTGCGGGCCACCTTCGCCACGAGGTCGGTGCGGGTGAGCCGGAGCACGAGGCGTACCGGCGCGGGCAGGGTGGGCAGCAGCCGACCGGCCTGCCAGCGCAGCACCTCGGCGCCGGTGCGCCCGGGCGCGGAGAGCAGGACCAGGCCGGCCACCGGTACGCCGCGCGCGGCGAGCGCGACAGCGGTGAGCGCGCCCTCGCTGTGCCCGACCAGGAACATCCGCCCGGCGTCCACGGCCGGGTCGTCGCGCAGCGCCGCGAACACGGCGGCCGCGTCGTCGACGTTGTCGTGGAAGCCGGTACGCAGGAACTCGCCGCTGCTCTCGCCGACGCCCCGCCTGTCGTACCGGGCGGCAGCGATTCCGGCCCCGCTCAGCGCGGCGGCCAGGTGCCGCTGGATGCCCAGCGGCAGGCGGCGGTGGTCGCCGTCGCGGTTGATCGGCCCGGAGCCGGGCAGCAGCAGCGCCACCGGGTGCCCTCCGGCGCCGTCGGGCAGCGTGAGTGTGCCGGACAGCCGCTGCCCGGCCGAGTCGACGGCGAGCGGACGGTCGATCGTCACCGCAGCACCGCTGCGGCCAGGGCGTCGGCGTCGTCGGCGCCGATGAGCAGGGAGTCGTACGCCTGGCCGGTGAGGGTGATGCGGACGGCGGGCTGGCCGCCGCGGACGCTGACGAACTCCTTGCCGGCCTTGCCGCGCCAGGTGCCGACGTTGCGCGTGCGGGGCACGCCGAGTCCGGGCGCCCGGATGCCACGGGTGGCGCGGGCGCCGTCCGGTACGACGACGGCGCCGCTGACGGCGGAGCGGGGGAACGACAGGTCGCCGCGCAGGGCCCAGATCTTCTCGGCCGGGGTGAGCCGGACGTCGATGCGGTCGGGGGTGAGGTCGATGGTGGCCATCGGTGGACTCCTCGCTTCTGTTATCGTCAGTGAGAACATTACCGGGGGCGATAACAAAAAGGGAGCCGCTGTGGCACTCGACACCGTGGAACTGCTGATGCACCCGGTCCGGCTGCGCATCGTCCAGGCGTTCCTCGGCGGCCGCACGCTCACCACCACCGACCTGCGCGCCGAGCTGAGCGACGTGCCACCGGCCACCCTCTACCGGCAGGTCGCCACGCTCGCCGACCACGGCGTGCTGCACACGGTGGGGGAGCGGCGGGCCCGAGGCGCGACCGAGCGCAGCTACCGGCTTGTCGAGGCCGCCGCGTCGGTGGACCCGGACGAGGCCCGGGCCATGAGCCCGCAACGGCACCGGCAGGCATTCCTCACCTTCGTCGCGGGCCTGCTCGCCGACTTCGACGGCTACCTCGGCCGCGGCGACCCCGACCTGGCCCGCGACGTGGCCGGCTACCGGCAGAACGCGTTCCACGCCACCGACGCCGAGACCGCCGAGTTCGTCACCCGGTTCCGCGAACTGTTCGCCGAGTACGCGGCGCTGGGCCCCAGACCCGGCCGCACCCGGCGGCTGCTCACCACAGTGCTGCTGCCCGGCGCCGATCAGGAGCGGCCCGCCGACCGCCGGTGACCGAGCGCGACGTCCGCCACGGCGGCGCCGAGCGCCAGCACGATGATCCCGGCGGCGAGCAGCAGTGAGTGGCGGAACGCCGCACCCCAGTCGCCGCGGTCCTGCGCCAGCGTCGAGAAGAACAGCGCGCCCACCGCGGCGATGCCGGCGGCCGACCCGATGCGCTGCCCGGTCTGGAGCATCCCGGCGCCGCTGCCGGCCATCGGCACCGGCACCTCGGACAGCGTGAGCGTCTGGTTCGGCGCGATCACCAGACCGCTGCCCAGCCCGGCGACGAGCAACGGCAGCGCGGTGCGCAGCGGCACGTTGTCGTGCGGCCCGCCCGCCAGCACCAGGTCGGTCGCGATCAGCCCGGCCACCACCGCCAGCAGACCGATCGCGACGAGCGGACGGCCGTAGCGTGTGACCACCCGGCCGCCGAGCGCGGAGGCGAGCGCCGAACCGAGCGCGAACGGGGTGATCGCCAGACCGGCCACGAGCGCGCTGTAGCCGAGCCCCATCTGGAGATAGAGCGTGAAGATGAAGAAGATCGCGGTGAACCCGGCGAAGTAGATCAGGCCGATCAGCGAACCCAGCGTGTACGAGCGCACCGTGAACAGCCGCAGGTCGAACAACGGCTGGGCACGCCGGGCGTACCGGTGCTCCCAGAGCGCGAACCCGGCGAGCAGCAGCAGGCCGACGGGGATCAGCAGCCACTTGCCCGGGCCCCGCCACTGCTCCCGCTGCACCAGCGGCAGCAGGATCACCGTCACCCCGGCGCCGAGCAGCAGCACCCCGAGCGGATCGAGCCGGCCCCGTCCGGCGGGGTTCGTCGCCCGGGCCGGCATCAGCCGCCAGCCGAGCAGCATCGCCACGATCCCGACCGGGATGTTCACGAAGAACACCCACCGCCAGCCGTGCTCCGCGCCGCCGAGCTGGATGAGCAGGCCGCCGAGCAGCGGCCCCACGGCGGTGGAGATGCCGATCGTGGCGCCCAGCAGGCCGAACGCCCGGCCCCGGTCGGCACCCCGGAACAGCTCCTGGATCATGCCGCTGACCTGGGGGTTCACCACGCCGGCGGCGGCGCCCTGGACGAGCCGGGCGACGACCAGCCACTCCGGCGACCGGGCCAGCCCGGCCAGCGCGCTGGTCAGCGTGAACAGGCCGACGCCGACCACGAACGCGGTACGCCGCCCGCGCGCGTCGCCGAACCGCCCGGCCGGCACCAGCACCAGGCCGAACGTCAGCGCGTACCCGGACAGCACCCACTGCAGGTCGCTCGGCGTGGCCTGCAACGCCCGGTCGATCGACGGCACCGCGACGTTGACGATGCTGACGTCCAGCAGCGTCATGAACGCCGCGATCAGGCCGACGCTCAGCGCGCGCCAGCGACGCCGATCGTCGTACCCGGTGTCAGGCACCGCCGCCGCCGACCGGCCCTCGCTCATCGTGCCCCCCACTGACCGTCGATCACCCGACTCCGATCGCTACCCGGTGCCCGGTGGGGCAAACGACTCGATCACGCCATCTGGCGCGCGCACCACCGGGGTCCGAAGTCCAGGCCGGACATCGGGGAGTCCTCGCGGTGCAGCAGCCCCCGCTCGGTGAGCGAGTGCAGCGGCTCGCGCAGCTCCTCCTCGGTCATCCCGGTCTCCTGGGCGATCAGGTCCGGGTAGGGGACGTGCCCCTGCACCTCCAGCGCGGACACCGCCTGGTAGACCCGTTCCTCGACCGCAGACAGCTGGACCTGAGGCATCGCTTCCCTCCTCGGCGTGGACCGCCCGACCCGCGGACGGCCGGCGACCGGCGGTTACCCGGACGGGCCGCGATGATGCTCACCCGTTCGACTGTCGTACCGCGCGGCGCGGCACGGCGGTGCCCTAGGCTGCACCCGTGATCATGGATCTCGTCGTGGTCGGCGGCGGGCCCGCCGGACTCTCCGCCGCGCACGCCGCGGCCCGGGCCGGCGTCCGCACGCTCGTGGTGGAACGGGCCACCCACCCCCGGTACAAGACGTGCGGCGGCGGCCTGATCGGCACCTCGCTCGCCGAGGTAGCCGAGCGTGTCGAGGTGCCCGCCCACGACCGGGTCGACCGGATCACGTTCACCCGGGACGGGCGACGCGCGTTCACCCGCCGGCACCCCGCGCCGCTGGTCACCATGATCCGCCGGGAGGAGTTCGACGACCGGCTGCGCGCCGCCGCCGTCGCCGCCGGGGCGCAGATCCGCGAGGGCGTCGCGGTCCGCGCGATCGAGCAGGACCCCGACGAGGTACGCCTGCGCCTGGCCGGCGGTGAGACGGTACGCGCCCGTACCGTCATCGGCGCGGACGGCTCGTCCGGCGTGACGGCACGCCACGTCGGGGTGCGCTTCCGGCAGGTCGACCTCGGCCTGGAACTGGAACTGCCGGTGGACGCCGCCGAGCGGGACCGCTGGCGCGGCCGGGTGCTGCTCGACTGGGGGCCGCTGCCCGGCTCGTACGCGTGGGTGTTCCCCAAGGGCGACCGTCTCACAGTCGGCGTCATATCCGCCCGGGGCGACGGCGACCGGACCCGCGCCTACCTGCGCGACTTCACCGACCGGCTCGGCCTAGCCGGGGTGAGGCCGGAGCACGACTCCGGCCACCTGACCCGCTGCCGCACCGGGGACTCCCCGCTGCGGCACGGCCGGGTGCTGGTCGCCGGGGACGCCGCCGGGCTGCTGGAGCCGTGGAGCCGCGAGGGGATCAGCTACGCGCTGCGCTCGGGCCGGCTGGCCGGTGAGGCGGTGGCCGCCGGTGACCTCGACGCGTACGCCCGGGAGGTCGACCGGCGGCTGACGCCGGAGATGCGCGCCGGGCACCGGCTGCTGGAGGTGTTCGAGCGGCGGCCCGACGTGTTCCACGCGATGCTGGCGAGCCCACCCGGCTGGCGGATGTTCGTCCGGTTCTGCCAGGGGCGGGCGAGCTTCGCCGAGGTGCTCGACCGGCGGCCGGTGCGGGCCGGGCTGGCGCTGCTCGACCGCCTGCCACCGCTCAGGGGACGATGACCGCCCGCCCCCGCACCTCGCCCCGGCGCAGCGCCTCGTACGCCTGCGGCGCCTCCGCGAGGGGGAACGTGTGCACGTCGGCGTGCAGCCGGCCGTCGCGGGCCAGCTCGATCACCTCGTGCAGTTCGGATCGGGTGCCCCAGAACGGCACCACCACGCCGGTCTCCAGCGGCACCGGCGGCGGCTCGTCGGCGACCGGCCGCACCGGCAGCGTGCCGCCGGCCAGGCCCACCAGCAGGATCTGGCCGCCGGTGGCGACCACCTGCCGGGCGGTGTCCAGCGTGGGCTGCGCGCCGACGAAGTCGAGCACCACGTCCGCGCCGTCCGGCGCCGGCCCGACGAGTTCACGGATCCTGTCCACCGCGTCCGGGCCGGCCTGCACCGTGTGGTGGGCGCCCAGGCCGGCGGCCAGGTCCAGCGCGGCGGTGTTCGTGTCCACGGCGATGATCCGTACCGCGGTGGTGGCGAGCAGGATCTGCAACCCCATGTGGCCCAGGCCGCCGATGCCGATCACCACGCAGGACGTGCCCGGTCGCAGCCGGGGCCGCGCCAGGTCCACCGCGTGGTACGGGGTCAGCCCGGCGTCGGTCAGCGGCGCCGCCTGGGTCAGGTCCATGTCGCCGACCGGCAGCAGCCGGGACGCCGGCACCACCACGTACTCGGCCAGCCCGCCGTCGCGGCTGAGCCCGATCCCGCCGACCGGCGTGACCCGGCACCGGTTCTCCTCGCCTCGCAGGCAGGCCCGGCACCGGCCGCAGCCGATGATGCCGTAGACGGCGGCCCGGTCGCCGGGCGACCAGCCCTCCACCCCGGCGCCGACCGTGTCCACGGTGCCGGCGATCTCGTGCCCGAGCGTCATCGGGACCGGGAACACCCCGGCCGGCGCGTCGAGGATGTGCAGGTCGGAGTGGCAGGCGCCGACCGCGCCGACGCGCAGCAGCACCTCACCGGGGCCGGCGTCGGGCGTGGGCACCTCCGTGTGCTCCAGCACCCCGGGTGCGGTCATCCGTACTGCGCGCATGTCTCCTCCACCTCGTCGCCCACGGTCGTCGCGGCGGCATACCCCTGCCGTAGCGGTTGATGCGGAGACGGGACGGGTGAGCGCACAATGCGGTCATGAGCGAGCCGGCCGAGTCGTTCACCGACGAGGAGTACGCGTTCCTGCGGCACGTCCGCTTCGGCGAACTGCCCGCCCGGGTACGCCCGGATGACCTGACGGGGTCCGTGGAGACCGAGACCCCGCCGGACCGGCCGGACCCGGTCGGCGGGGAGTCGGAGTGGCACCTGCGCGCGGGCGGCTGACGGGGCCCGGGCAACCGCCCGGGCCCCGCCGCCTCACGGTCAGAAGACCGGCACGCCGTCGCGCACCAGCTTCCAGTTGGGTACGAAGAAGTCGGCCGGGTCGATGACGCCCTTGGCCTGCGCCCAGTCGATGAGCAGCTGGCGGATCTCCTGCTGGGCGTTGTAGACCTGGGTCTTCACGATGCCCGGGAAGTTGCCGCCGCCGCTGCGCCGGTAGTTGTTCACCGCCACCACGAACCGGGCGTCCGCCGCGACCGGCGTGTCGGTGCCGGCCAGCACCAGGCGGGTGATCCGCTGCCCGACCGGCTTGGCGATGTCGATGTCGTAGTCGACGCCGGAGAACACGTCGTAGTTGTAGTCCGGCACCGCCGGGTCGCTGATCGTCTCCGGGTTCACCGGCGCGCCCGCCGGCAGCGTGACGAAGTACTTCGCCGAGTACTCCAGGTACGCCTTCACCTCGGCGCCGGTCAGCACGACCGCCTCCAGCGTGTTGTCGTACACGTAGAGGCCCGCCACGTCGCGGATGCGCACGTCGCCCTGCGGGAACACCGCGGTACGGCTGAACGGCGCGGCGATGGACAGCACCGGCAGGCCCGCGTACTCGCCGCCCGCGAGGGCCGCGGTGACCACCTCGGTCTGGACGTGGTTGATGAAGTCGAGGATCGGGGTGTCCTTGTACCGCGACTCGGCTGCCGACAACTCCACGCTGGACTGCGCGACGACCCGGTTGACGTACTCGACGGTCTTGGTGTGCTGGCCGCGCACGGCCGCGAGCACCGCCGGGTCCTCGACCACGGTGTTGGTGTTGAGCGTGGTGGCCGACTTGGCGGTGACCGTCCAGCGGCCCTTCTCCCGGGTCAGCGTGAAGTCCATCCGGGTCAGCCGCTGTCCCCACTTCGACGGCTCCGAGGTGAGGACCCGCTCGCCGGTGGTGAGGTTGGTGACGAACTTCTCCGGCACCTCGTTGTGCGCGTGGCCGAACAGGATCGCGTCGATGCCGGGGACCTGCTCGGCGATCAGCGCGGTCGGGTTCTCGTTCGGCAGCTCCGGGCCGTAGCTGGAGGTGCCGCTGTCGCCGCCGTGCGCGGAGATGACGACCAGGTCGGCGCCGCGGCGGCGCATCTCCGGCACCCACTTCGCGGCGGTGGCGACCATGTCGGCGAAGACCAGGCGGCCCTCGACGTTGCCCTTGTCCCAGATGGCCACGCCGGGGTTGGTCAGGCCGAGGATGCCCACGCGCAGCTTCGGCGCGCCGTGCCCGCCGAGCCTGACCTCCTTGATCACGTACGGGAGGAACGCCGGCCTGCCGGTCTTCGCGTTGAGCGCGTTCGCGGCCAGGGCCGGGAAGCCGAGCTGCTCGATCCAGGTCGCCAGCAGCGGCAGGCCGTAGTTGAACTCGTGGTTGCCGAGCGTCACCGCGTCGTACTTGAGGATGTTCATGGCGCGGGCCATCGGGTGCGTCTCACCGGTGCTGGTGATCGGCTCCTGCTTGGCGTAGTACGTGGCGAGCGGCGTGCCCTGGATGGTGTCGCCGGCGTCCAGGACCAGCGTGGCCCTGCCCTTGCGCTCGGCGCGGATCTGGTTGACCAGGGTGGCGAGCTTCGCGACGCCGACGTCGTTGTGCTTGCTGTCGTCGAACTCGGCGTCCTTGTAGTAGTCCCAGTTGTAGACGTTGCCGTGGGTGTCCGACGTGCCGAGGATCGTCAGGTCCCAGGTCTTCGGCTGCTTCGGCTTCGCCTCGGCGGGCGCGCCGGCCAGCAGGGGAGCGGTCGCGGCGGCGGCCGCGACGGCCAGCACCTGGCGCCGGGAGGCGCCGGAGGAGGAAGTCATGAGGTGCCTTTCCAATGGGGGTACGCGCCTCGTGGGCGCCGTTGCGCACCATAACCACCACATGTCACCTGCGCCACACCGGCCCGAATCGTTTCCCTTCCGGTCACAGGCTGCTGTTTTCCCGCCGGTCACCGGGGTAGGGGCGCATCCATGAGCGAGGACCAGTTCACCCAGCAGCACCCGGCCGAGCAGTACGGACAGCGCGACGGCCAGCCGTCGCAACAGCAGACGCCGCCCGGCAACGAGCAGGAGATGGGGCCGAAGCCCGACCACGGCGAGGAGTCGTACCGGGGCAGTGACCGGCTCACCGGCAAGCGCGCGATCATCACCGGCGGTGACTCCGGCATCGGCCGGGCCGTGGCGATCGCCTTCGCCCGCGAGGGCGCCGACGTGCTCGTCACCTACCTCGCCGACGAGGAGGAGAAGGACGCCCGGGAGACGGTCGCCCTGATCGAGCAGGCCGGGCGCACCGGCGTCGCGGTCCGGTGCGACCTGCGCGAGGAGGCCAACTGCCGCGCCCTCGTCGACCAGGCCGTGCGCGACCTCAGCGGCGTCGACATCCTGGTCAACAACGCGGCGTACCAGATGTCGCAGGACAACGGCCTGCTCGACATCACCACCGAGCAGTTCGACCGGGTCTTCAAGACCAACGTGTACGCCATGTTCTGGCTCTGCAAGTTCGCGGTACCGCACATGGAGGAGGGCTCGACGATCATCAACACGTCGTCGATCCAGGCGTTCGACCCGTCGCCGCAGCTGCTCGACTACGCCACCACCAAGGCCGCCATCGCCAACTTCACCAAGGCGCTCGCGCAGAACCTGGCCGAGCGCGGCATCCGGGTCAACGCGGTCGCGCCCGGCCCGATCTGGACGCCGCTGATCCCGGCCACCATGCCGGACGAGAAGGTGAAGCAGTTCGGCACCGACACGCCGCTGGGCCGTCCCGGTCAGCCGGCCGAGCTGGCGCCCGCGTACGTCTACTTCGCGTCGCAGGAGTCCAGCTACGTCACCGGCGAGATCCTCGGCGTCACGGGTGGCCGCCCGACGAAGTGAGCCGCCGCCTGGTTCCGCTGCTCAGCGGGGCCAGGCGGCCATCCGGCGGCGGACCTCGGCGATGCGCGGCGCGTCCAGGCCGTAGCGGGTGAACCGCCGGTCGGCCAGCCCGTCCAGGTAGCGGCCCGCCGCGCGCACGTCCTCGTCGTCCAGCGCCGGATCGACCTGCCGGGCCAGCTCCAGCAGTTCCGCGACCGTGTACCGGTCCAGCGCGGCGGAGACGTCGATGTAGTCGCGTACCTCCCGCCGGTTCACCAGCGCGGCGGTCTTGTTGGCGATCAGGTCGCGCACGTCCATGACCGGGCCGAGGTCCATCACCACCGGGCTGCGGTGCCGGTCCAGGCGGGCCAGGCTCAGCCGGATCTGCCGGCCGTCCCGGCTCACCACGAAGTCCCGCAGATCCCGGTCGAAGCCGTCGAACACCTCGCCCAGGCCGCCCGGGTCCACCTCGGCCACCCGGTACCCGGCGCGCTCCAGCGCCGCGCGTACCCCGTCGGCGGCCGCCGCGGCGGCGCCCTCCACGTCGGCGAACAGGTCGACGTCCTCGGTGGGGCGGGTGACCAGGCCGTGGACGGCCCACGCCACGCCGCCGCCGAGCACGAAACGGTGCGGGCCGGCCGCGGCCAGCGCCACCCGGGCCACCTGCCGGTAGAAGTCGTGCGGATGGGTCACGCGGCGCGCAGGCTCCGGTGCCGGCCCTCCCAGGCCAGGCGTACGCCCCGGGGCAGGTTGAGCAGCGGCCACAACCGGCGCAACGTGCCCGCGTGGATCAGCTCGCGCAGATCCTCCACCCGGGTCGTCTCGCGCAGCACGTTCTCGTACATCCAGAGCATCTCGTCCGGGTCGCCCAGGTCGAACGCGCGTTCGCTGCTCCACATCAGGCGTACCGGCAGCTCGACGATGCCGGTGGTGGGACCGGTCAGCTCGTCCAGGGTGCGCGCCACCACGGCGGGTCGCCCGGGACGGGCGAGGTACGCGTGCGCGCTGACCGACATGGCATCAGGGTAACCCCAACCCGTTCCTTTCCCCGCGTCTCTTCCCGCGCAGCGCCCCCACGGCGCCCGCCCCGCGCGGCTCTCCGCCGGAGATCTTGGACGATTTCGGCCCCCATGAGGGCCGTTTCCTTCCAAGATCCCCGTGGTGGCCTGTGCGCCGGACCTGGTGAGGTTCGCCGGGGCGGGCTCGCGCCGACGTCCGCCTCGCGGCGATGCCCTCGGCAGGCGGATGGAGATCTTGGTACGTTCCCGCCCTTCCGGGGGCCGTTCCGTACCAAGATCTCTCGCGAAGGCTCTCCACCGACCGGCGACGTCCGCCCGGGGCCTGCGTTGCAGGCGGATCTGCCGTCGGGCGGCCCGACCTCCCAATCGATCATGAGGTTGACGGGGGTAAACCGGACATCATGTGCCGTCAACCTCATGATCGACGCGGCAGGGGCCGCCGGGCCTTGGCGGGCGCAGCGTGAGCGGGGCGGGAGCAGGCGGCAGGCGGTGGGACTGTGCGTCGGGCGGAGGGGGAGGGCTGGCGGGTCGGGGGCGGTGTCCAAGGCTGCGTCGGGTGTCCGGTTTCGGGGTGGTCGGGGACACCCGTGCGGCGGAATCGGCGGCGGGCT
>NZ_JBMVFV010000074.1:0-28576 GCF_049538395.1 Micromonospora sp. AB353
GCCCGCGCACGGCCAGGCCGCGCAGCGTGGCGTCCGCCTTCGGGTCGCGCTGGGCGACCCGCAGGGCAGCGGCGTCGAGGAGCTCGATCGCCGCCGGCCCGGCGGCCACCAGCGCCGGCATGGCGGCCATCGCCGCGCCCAGGGTGTCGAAGACCAGCAGGCCGGTCGCGGCGTGCCGGTGCACGGGTACGGTCCGGAACGTCGCCGAGGCGACGAACGCGAGCGTGCCCTCGCTGCCCACCACGAGCCGGGTGAGCAGGTCGGCCGGGTCGTCGTGGTCGAGGAACGCGTTCACGCCGTACCCCATGGTGTTCTTCATGGCGTACTGGGCACGGATGCGGCGCACCGAGCCGGGATTGCCGCGTACCCGGTCGCGTAGCCGCAGCAGCCCGGCGTGCAGTGCCGGTTCGGCGGCGCGCAGCCGGGCGTCGGCGTCCGGTGCGCCGGTGTCCAGCACGGTGCCGCCGGGCAGCGCGAGGACCAGCGACTCCAGCGTCCGGTACGTGTTGAACTCGGTTCCGCAGGTCATGCCGCTGGAGTTGTTGGCGACCACTCCGCCGACCGTGCACGCGGACTCGCTGGCCGGGTCGGGGCCGAGCTTGCGGCCGTACGGCGCGAGCCGCGCGTTCACCTGCCGCAGCACCACCCCGGGCTGCACCCGTACCCGCCGCCCGTCGTCGAGGACCGTCAGGTCGCGGAAGTGCCGCCGCACGTCGACGAGCAGCCGGTCGGTGACGGCCTGGCCGCTGAGGCTGGTGCCGCCGGAGCGGAACGTCAGCGGGGTGCCGGTGCGGGCGCCGTACGCCAGCAGCGCGGCCACCTGACCGGCGTCGTGCGGCGTGATCACCGCGCCGGGGTGCAGCAGGTAGTGCGAGGCGTCGTGTGCCATCCGCAGCCGGTCCGCGGCCCGGGTCGCCACGCCGCCGGGCACCACCGACTCCAGTCCGGCCCGCGTGGACGCGCTCAGCTCCGTCATGATCACCGCACCTCCCCCGGCTCACAGTAGTCACGCACGACGGGGCTCACCGCACGGTGATCCGGTCCTGCACCCGCTCCTGGAACGCGCGGGCGGCCGGGCCGGACGGCGGGGTGCCGCCGCGGCGGGCCTCGATCGAGGCCCGGATCAGCGCGGCGTCCGGGTCGTCGGCGGCCACCCGCAGTCCGGCGTCGACCTTGCCCAGCCAGACGCCGTCGCGGATGCGCACCAGCGCCCGGCAGGCGCCGAGCACCGCGTCCTCCGCGCCGGGGGCCGGTTCGTCGCCGGGTGGCGTGGGCAGCGCCAGCCACCAGCGCAGCGCGTCCGCCAGCAGCGCCCGCAGCGCCTCCGGGGACGGGTCGGCGAACACGTCGGCGGCGGGCGGGCCGAGCAGCGTCAGGCCGGACTGGCGCAGGATGCTGCGGTCCAGCGCGTACCAGAACCGCCCGTCGGCGGCGGGCCGGTCGGTCGGGTCGTAGGTGGCCCGGAACGGCATGGTGGCGCCGGTGTTCAGCTCGACCTCGAAGCCCGGCTCCGGGGTGCCGGAGGCGGCCACGTCGCGGCGGTAGACGACCAGCTCCAGGCCGCGTGCCGGGCAGGGCAGCGACCCGTGCCGCAGCCGGTCCACGAGCAGGCGCTTGTCCGGCTCCGGCATCGGCCCGGCGGCCACCAGCGCCACGTCCACGTCGCTGCGGCCCGGCTGGTACGCGCCCAGCCCGAGCGACCCGGCGGCGTACGCGCCGACCATGTCCTCACCGAGCACGTCCCGGGAGCGGCGGACCACGTCGGCCAGGTAGTCGCGGATGTCGTCACGCATTCCGGCATCCTGCCCCGGCCCGGACCCGGTCAGTCCGCCGGGTCGGGACAGCACACGGTCAGCGCGCCCGGCACCACCTTCACCTTGAGCCGTTCCGCCTTGCCCCGGGCACCGCCGTCCAGCTCGTACGTCTTCGGCGCGTCGAACCGCACCTTGATCTTGCGACCCCGGGTGATCCGGACGAACGGCGACTCCTCGGAGCGCCCGGCGGCCATCCGGCCCAGCGTGCGCGCCCAGTCCACCGCGCCGCTGGCGGTGGACACGCCGACCTCCAGCGCCCCGTCGTCCGGACGGGCGTCGTCGAAGGCCGGGATGCCGCCGGTGATGGTGCCGACGTTGCCGAACAGCACGCAGCTCGCCTCGTCGTCGAACCAGTCGGCGCCGTCGACCCGGATCCGGGTCCGTACGCACTCGCCGCGCACGTGCCGCAGCCCGGTCCAGACGTACGCGATCCGGCCGAACCGGCCCTTGAGCTGCCGGTCGGCGTCCCGGATCAGGTCGCCGTCGAACCCGGCGCCGGCCATCACCGCGAAGTGCTCGCCGTTGATCCGGCCCAGGTCCAGCTCGCGCCGGCGGCCGTGCAGCGCGATGCGTACCGCCTCCGGCAGGTCGACCGGGATGCCCAGGTTCACCGCGAACAGGTTGGCCGTGCCGGCCGGCAGGATGCCCATCGGCACGCCGCTGCCCGCGAGCGCGTCGGCGCACCGCTGCACCATGCCGTCGCCGCCCCACACCAGCACCAGTTCGGCGCCGGAGTCCAGTGCCGCGCGGACCCGCTTGGGCGCCTTACGGCTCTTCGGCACCTCGTACCAGAGCAGCCGCCCGACCCCGGCGGCGACGAGCCGGGAGCGCAGCTCGTCGAGCCCTCCCCCGAACGTCTTCTTCCGGTGGGCGACGACGGCGACCACACCGGCCGGAGGCGCGGCGGGGGCGGGGGTGGTGTCCGGGCGTTCGGCCGTGCGCGTGTCCATGGCCCGGCTGGTACCCGCACGCCGCGGATCCCACGCCTGCGCGCGACGCGCCCGACACCCGCCGGCGGCGTACTGTGCCCGGGCCGCCACGTTCGGTACAGTGCGGGGCGTCGATCCGTGCCGCCGGGTACGGGTGCGAAAGGTGTGGAATGTCGGGACGGGCCGGGTGGGTGGCGCGCTGCACGCTGCGCCTCGGTCTGCTGCTCGGCGGCGTGGCAGTGGTCTGGGGTGCCCACGAGGCCGCCTCCGGCTCGGCCGCCCACGCCGCCGACGGCCGGCCGTCCGGCCCGCTCACCGCCACCGTCGGGGTGCTCACCCACACGCTCGGGACGGTGCTCGGCCTGCCCACGTCCGGAACCGGCGACGCGATCCCCGCCGGGTCCGGCGACGCCGCGGCGGAACCGGCGACGCCCGCCGCGCCCGCACCTGCTCCCGCCACGCCCCCGCCCGCCTCCGCCACGCCCCCGCCCGCCTCCGGCTCCCTCGCGCCCGCTCCCGCACCCGACGCGACCGCGCCGAAGCCGGGCACGCCCGGGCCCGGCACCGGCCGGCCGACGGCGCAGCCGGCCCCCGCGCCTGTCACCGGCCGGGTGGTCGAGGCGGTGGTGATGCCGGCACGCGACCGCGTGCTCGCACCGGTCGCCGAGGGCCTGCGCCCGGTCACCGACCCGGTGAAGGCAGGCGTGCTCGACCCGGTGGCGGACCTGCTGTCGCCGGTGGTCGAGCCGCTGCGCCCGATCCTCGGCCCGGTCTGGCGGGGCCTGGAACCGGTGCTCGACCCGCTGGCACCGGTGCTCGACCCGCTCAGCCCGGTGACCGATCTGCTCGACCCGCCCGCCGCGCCGGACCCCGGATCGCCTCCGGCACCCGGCGAGCCCGGGCCGGGCCCACCGGCCGAGCCCGTCCATCCGGCCGACCCGGCCGCGACGCCCGCGCCCGCCGCCGAGCGTGCGCACGACACACCGTCCCGCCTCGGCGGTCCGGTAGTCGCCGCCCCGGCGGCGCGCACCCTGACCGTCGTCGGCACGCGGTGGGCCGACCCGGCACAGAGCCGGGCACCGGCGGCCGTCGGCCCGGCGGTGCACGTCACGACCACGCCCGCCGTACCGCTGCCGCCGCACGGGCTCAGCCACGGCGGCGGCGCGGTGCACAGCGAGGCGGCCGACGCGGACACGAACCGCTGGCGGCTGCCGGCCCTGGCCCACCGGTACGCGCGACCGGCGGCCGATCCGCTGCCGCCGTCGCGTACGTCGCGCCCCGGCACCAGACCCGCCTGAGCGGACTCCACAGGCACCACATGCGATCCAGAGCACGGGCGTGTCCCGCCCGTCTGCCGCATGCCGCGGCGGCGCCGTCGTCCGGCGCCCGCAACCGACCCGATCACGCCTGGACAACAGGAGTTCGTTCATGAGCACAGCCCTGCCCGTCGTCCGCGCCCGGTGGTGCGACATCGGCCGCATCGCCGATCTCGTCGCCGAGGCCCTCGCGCCCACCGCGCTGGCCGCCTGGCTCGTCCCTGACACGTCCCGCCGCCTGCCGGTCCTCGCCGCCGTGGCGCGGATCTGGACCGAACACGCGTTGCTGTTCGGCGACGCGTTCCTGCTGCCCGACGGCAGCGCCGCCACCGTGTGGTTCCACCGCTACCGTCCGATCCCCGCCCCCCACCGGTACGCCGACCGGCTCGCCGGTGTCGCCGGGCCGGACGCGGACCGGTTCCGCCGCCTCAGCGCAGAGCTGGCGGCACGCCGTCCGGCCGAGCCGCACAACCATCTGGCGCTGCTGGCCGCGCCCCGGGGCGGCGCGACGCAGGCGCTGTCCGCGGCGCAGCGCCGGATGGACACGTTGAGCCTGCCCACGTACGCGCATCCGTGCGCCGGTGAGCAGGCGGAGGAGCTGCTGCGGCGGCACGGCTACGCCGAGCGGGAGACGTTCGCCGCCCCCGACGGCACGCCGGTGCGGTCGTTGTGGCGGTCGGCGCCGTTCCACGGCGGCACCGACAGGTGGCGTTCCCGCCGGGCCGCCCGCCGGGAACGCGACGGCCACGCCGCCGGATGGGCGGCGCGCTGACCGGATGAGCCCTCCGGGCCGGGGCGGCGCCCGTGCGCCCCGGCCCGGAGCACGCCACACCGTCCGGGTTCGTCGGCCGGTGCCGTCGGCGCTGCTCGGTTAGCCTGCGAGCCGGGCACGACTCAGCCGAGCGGTCGGAGGTAACGCGTGCGGAACAGCGGATCCACAGCGGAACCGGGCGGCGCGGCACCGGTGCGCCCGAGGCGCAAGCGGCGGCGTCTGCTTGTCGTCCTCGCGGTCTGCACGCTGCTGGCCGGTTGCGGGCTGGTCGCCGGCGGCTACTACTTCGACAGCGTGCCGACGCCCAGCGACCTGAAGCTGCCCGAGTCCACCACCGTCTACTACGCCGACGGGCGCACGCCGATGGCGAAGCTGGGCGCGCAGAACCGCACCATCGTGCCGTACGACGAGATGAACGACTCGGCGAAGCAGGCGATCGTGGCGGCCGAGGACCGTACGTTCTGGACGAACCAGGGCATCGACGTCAAGGGTGTGCTCCGGGCGGCCTGGGCGAACGTGAGCGGCGGCCAGCGGCAGGGCGCGTCCACGCTCACCCAGCAGTACGCGCGCATCGCCGCGGACCTGCGCGGGGTCACCTACTCCCGCAAGCTGCGCGAGGCGGTGATCGCGTGGAAGCTCGACGACGCGTACTCCAAGGAGGAGATCCTCGGTTTCTACCTGAACACCGTGCCGTTCGGGCGGGGCGCGTACGGCATCGAGGCGGCCGCGCAGACGTACTTCGGCAAGACGGTACGCCGGGACGCGCCGGCCGCGCGGCAGCTCACGCCGGCCGAGGCGATGGTGCTCTGCGCGATGGTGAAGCAGCCGGAGGCGGACCCGGCCGACCCGGAGGGCTCGCCCGGGTACGACCCGCGCCGCAACGCGCTGGCCCGGCAGAACTCGATCGACAGGTGGAACTACATCCGCGACGGCATGGTCAAGCTCGGCTACCTGACGCCGCAGCAGGCGGCGGACCTCGCGTACCCGGACACGGTCCGGCCGATCGACAAGGACGCGGGCCGGTCCGACCTGGACCGGCCGACCGGCCTGGTGGTCAACCACGTGCTCGCCGAGCTGCGCGAGACCGAGCCGTTCCGTGGCAAGCCCGACGAGGTGATCCGCGACGGCGGCTACCGGATCGTCACCACCATCGACAAGCGGGTGCAGGACGCGGCCGAGGCGGCGGCGGACATCCGCCGCGACACCGCACCGCAGGCGGTCCGCGGCCAGCCGCGCAACTGGCAGGCGGCGCTGGTGGCGGTGGAGCCGGGCACCGGCCGGGTGCTCGGCTACTACGGCGGCGACGAGGGCTCGGGCGCGGACTACGCCGGCTGGTACTACGACGAGAACGGTGAGACCCGCGGGTTCGGCCAGCATCCGCCGGGGTCGTCGTTCAAGGTGTACGACCTGGCGGCGGCCGTCCGCGACGGGATCTCGGTGAAGCAGCGGTTCGACTCGCCGGACACCAAGGAGTTCCCCGCCTCGGGGCGCACCAGGGGCAGCGCGGCGGGGCCGATCCGCAACGCCGAGCGTGCGCCCTGCCAGCCGGACTGCGCGCTCTGGGAGGCCACTGTCGCCTCGCTGAACGTGACCTACTTCGAGCTGACCGAGAAGCTGGGCACCGACAAGGTGATCGAGATGGCCCGCCAGGCGGGCGTGGAGTCGATGTGGGAGACGGTCCGGGGCAATCCCCGGCCGCAGCGCGTCGACCTGCGCAGCGACCCGGCCGACGAGGTGGCGAAGCGGTTCTCCACCGAGGTCGGCATCGGGCAGTACGGCATCACCGTGCAGGACCACGCGAACGGCATGGCCACGTTCGCCGCCGGCGGCAAGCGTGCCGACGCGCACTTCGTCCGGTCGGTCAGCAAGGACGACGAGGACGTGTGGACCGAGCAGCTCCGGACGACGGACCTGGGCCTGGACCGGGAGGCGATCGACCAGCTCGACTGGACGCTGCGCCGCGTACGGGCCGCCGAGCTGGGCAACGGCTGGGACTCCGCCGGTAAGACCGGCACCTGGCAGGCCGGGCAGAGCACCACGCAGAACGTGCACACCTGGATGGTGGGCTGGACCGGCGCGCTCGCCTCGGCCGTCTGGCTGGGCACCACCGACGGCAAGCCGCTGCGGACCACGGGCGGCAGCTACGAGGTGTACGGCTCGACCGGCGCCGCGCCGATCTGGCGGCAGTTCATGACCCGGGCCACCGCGGCGATGAAGCTCGACCCGGAGAAGTACCGCTTCGGTCAGCCGACGTTCCCCGGCGAGACCCCGGAGCCGACGCGGTCCGCGCCACCGCCGCCGACCACCGCCGCGCCGACACCGTCGGAGTCGCCGAGCCCCAGCCCGTCCTCGTCGAGCCCGAGCCCGGACCCGACCGGGCGGCCGACCTCGCGGCCGACGCTGACGCCGTCGCTGCCACCGTTGCCGACCGTGTCGCCGACCCGGACCCGTGGCCCGCGCTGACCCGCCCGGGCGGCGGCTCGGCCGCCGCCCGGCCACCCGGTCGGCGGCCTCGCGTCTATGCGCGCCATTCGCACACAGCGGCAACGTCCGCAATTTGCACCGGCATCCATCCACCGCCGACGATGTTCGCCCTGATCAGGGCCTATTGAAGATCATGGTTACCTGAATCGACGCGTGCGGCGACACGCCCGACTGTCAGTCGTTGCCCAGGTCACTTATTGCTCCGGGCTCGCGCGGCGTGTGATTGTGCACCAGCGAGCCGCCGACCCCCGGCGAATCGCGACGGTCGATCTGTCGACCCGGAGCCACGCCGGCAGCTCCGGTGACCGGCCGTCACCCTGCCTCGCACCACCGCGCCGCCCGTCCCCACCGGGCTCCGTGCGGCGCGCCTGTAGAACAGGAGCAAACCCCCGTGAAACTCTCACCTCGCCTCGCCGCGCTCACCGGCGCCGCCGCGGCCGGCCTGCTCGCCGCAGGAACCGCCGCCGCCGTGCAGGCCGCGCCACCCGGACCCGCCGCCCCGAACCCGGCGCAGGCCCGCGCGACCGCCGCCGACTCGGCCCGCGCCCTGGTCGCGAACCGCCCCGCCTACCTGCAGGCCGGCTCCGACGACGCGTTCGTCCAGAAGCCGGTCATCTCCTCCGAGGGCACCCAGTACGTGCCGTACGAGCGCACCTACAAGGGCCTTCCGGTGGTCGGCGGCGACTTCGTGCTCGCCACGGACTCGGCCGGCAACCTGAAGTACGCCTCGGTCGCCCAGCAGCGGCCCATCGGCGCCCTCGCCACCACGCCCGCGCTGGCCCCGGCCGCCGCCGCGAAGACGGCGCGTGCCCAGCTCAAGACCGTGAGCGCGGTCGAGGGCACCACGCTCGTGGTCTACACGCTCGGCGCCGCACCGGCGCTGGCCTGGGAGACCACTGTTCGCGGCACCGGCGCGGACGGCCCCAGCCGGCTCACCGTCGACGTCGACGCCCGCACCGGCGCGGTCCTGCGCAAGCAGGAGCACGTCGTCCGCGGCACCGGCACCGGCGCCTGGAACGGGCCCAGCCCGCTCACGCTCAACACCACCCAGTCGGGCTCCACGTACACCATGAAGGACCCGACCGTCACCAACCTGAGCTGCCAGGACGCGGCGAACAACACCACGTTCAGCGGCTCCGACGACGTGTGGGGCAACGGCACCGCCACCAACAAGGAGACCGGCTGCGTGGACGCGCTGTTCTCCGCGCAGACCGAGCACAAGATGCTCGCCCAGTGGCTGGGCCGTAACGGCGCCAACGGCAACGGCGGCTACTGGCCGATCCGGGTGGGCCTCAACGACCAGAACGCCTACTACGACGGCAGCCAGGTGCAGATCGGCAAGAACACCGCCGGCCAGTGGATCGGCTCGCTGGACGTGGTGGCGCACGAGATCGGCCACGGCATCGACGACAACACCCCGGGCGGCATCTCCGGCGGCGGCACGCAGGAGTTCGTGGCCGACACGTTCGGCGCGGCCACCGAGTGGTTCGCCAACGAGCCGTCCAGCTACGACGCGCCGGACTTCCTGGTCGGCGAGAAGATCAACCTGGTCGGCTCCGGCCCGATCCGCAACATGTACAACCCGTCGGCGCTCGGCGACCCGAACTGCTACTCCAGCAGCATCCCGTCGACCGAGGTGCACGCCGCGGCCGGCCCGGGCAACCACTGGTTCTACCTGCTCGCCAACGGCAGCAGCCCGACCAACGGGCAGCCGTCCAGCTCGACCTGCAACGGCAGCAGCGTGACCGGCCTGGGCATCCAGAAGGCCATGAAGATCATGTACAACGGCATGCTGCTGAAGACCTCGTCCTCGTCGTACCTCAAGTACCGCACCTGGACGCTGCAGGCGGCGAAGAACCTCTACCCGGGCAGCTGCGCGGAGTTCAACACGGTCAAGGCGGCCTGGGACGCGGTGAGCGTGCCGGCCCAGTCCGGTGACCCGACCTGCTCCGGCGGCACCCCGACGCCCACCCCGAGCACCACGACCACCCCGCCGTCGGGCGGCTGCTCCGGCAACAAGCTCGCCAACCCGGGCTTCGAGTCGGGCAACGTGAACTGGAGCGCCTCGTCCGGCGTCATCACCACCGACAGCGGCCAGGCCGCGCACGGCGGCTCGTACAAGGCGTGGCTGGACGGGTACGGCTCGTCGCACACCGACACGCTCAGCCAGTCGGTGACGATCCCGGCCGGATGCCGGGCGACGTTGAGCTTCTGGCTGCACATCGACAGCGCGGAGTCGACCACCAGCACCGCGTACGACAAGCTCACCGTCAAGGCGGGCAGCACCACGCTGGCCACGTACTCCAACCTGAACAAGGCCACCGGCTACGTGCAGCGGTCCTTCGACATCTCGTCGCTCGCGGGCACCACGGCGACCATCTCGTTCAGCGGCGTGGAGGACAGCTCGTTGCAGACGTCCTTCGTCGTCGACGACACCGCGGTCACCCTGAGCTGACCGTGTCGTAGCGCGGCCGGTCGTCGTCCTCCCCGGCGGCCGGCCGCCTCGTCGTGCCAGGCCGGCCGCCTCGTCGTGCCAGGCCGGCGCCGCGTCGCGCGTGGCCGGCGCCGCGTGCGGTGCGGCGCCTCGTCGTGCCGGGGCGGGTGCGGTCGGGTCAGACCGCGCGCCCGGCCCGGGACGCGGCACCGCGGTCGCGGTGGATCCGGGCGGCCGCCTCGTGCATCGCGCGGCCGAACAGCTCGGCCTGGTCGCCCATGCTGCCGAGCCGGGCGGCGAGCGCGTCGGCGTCGGCCCGGGCCGACGCGCTGACCCGGTCGTCCAGCTCGGACAACGCGGCGTTGGCGGCGGTCACGAGGTGTCCGCAGAGGACGTCGAGAGGCTCGCCGGCCAGCTCCGGGTCGATCGTCACGGAATCGAGCCGGCCACCCTGGACGGCGACCGCGCGGACCCGGCCGCCGGCGGCAGTGCCCTCGGCGAGCAGCAGCTCGCCCGGCTCGCCGTCGGCGTGCGCCGAGGCCCGGGAGCGCATCGCGGTGAGCGCCTGCTGCGTGCGGGTCAGCAGCTCGTCGATGCTCGCGGCCGCCGAGAACGGGTCGTTGGTCATATCCGCGCTTTCTTCACGTCTTAGCCGAGCATGCGTGACCCTAGCAACCGGCTCCGACGAATCGCGGTCACCGGCCGGTCCGGGTCGCGTCCCGGCGCCGCGAGCAGGCCGGACACCGGCCACACGGCGTGTCGCGGACGGACGAGCGCCCGGCCGGGGCGAACCGGCCGGGCGCTCGGACGAGGTCAGCGCAGGCGCAGCAACTGACCGGGGAAGATCAGGCCCGGGTCGTCGCCGACCACTGCCCGGTTGCGCTCGTGCAGGGCCCGCCAGCCGCCGTCGACGCGCTGCGCCACGGCGATCTCCGACAGCGTGTCCCCGCGCCGGACCACATACTCCCCGGCGCCGGACGACGGCCGCGGCGCCGCCTTCGTCGTGGCGCGTTCCGGCGCCGCCTTCGTCGCGGCGGCCCGCTTCGGCGCCGCCTTCCTCGGTGCCGCCTTCGTGGTGGCCCGCTCGGACCGGGTCGCCGCGCTCGTCGAACCGCCCTTCTTGCCGCAGACCGGCCACGCGCCGATGCCCTGGCCGCGCAGAACCTTCTCCGCGACGCCGATCTGCTCGGACCGGCTGGCCAGGTCGGCGCGCGCGGCGTACTTCTGGCCGCCGTAACCGTTCCAGGTGGCGCGGGAGAACTGGAGCCCGCCGTAGTAGCCGTTACCGGTGTTGATCTTCCAGTTGCCGCCTGATTCGCAGCGCGCGACCGCGTCCCAGTTGACGCCCGCGCTCGCCGGGGCGGCCGGGCCGACGAGGGTAGCGGCCCCGACGGCGGCGCCGACCAGGACCGTTCCGAGAGCGGTACGGCGGCTTCGGGCTGAGTATTCAGTTGCCATGTGGATTCCTCCACGCCGACGAGGTGAGCTGTCGGGTTCGGGCCGAGGAGCCCGGCCGCCGGTGGCGGCTTCACCCCGAGGTGACGATGCACCGTGGAACGTGTGGTTCCCCCGCTCCCGCACGAGGTTCGGTTACCGGGGCCGGCGGCGGGATTTGGCGTTTCCGGCCCGTGGTGTCCGCGTCTGCGAACGAAACCGACGCTAGGGGCGATTTGCGACGATCGTCCACTTCTTGTGACGCTCTTCACCCGGCCGGGCGACCGGCGGCGGCGCTACGGTGGCAGGGCCAGGCAAGATCACGGGAGGGCTTGACGGATGACCGATCACGGACACGAGCTGACCTTCGGCGGCTTCGTCACCCCCGCCGCCGGGCAGCCCGACCAGGTGGTGGCGCTAGCCCGGCTCTGCGAGCAGGTCGGGCTGGACCTGGTCACGTTCCAGGACCATCCCTACCAGCCGGGCTTCCTGGACACCTGGACGCTGATGTCCTACGTGGCCGCCGCGACCGAACGTGTCCGCCTGGCCGGAAACGTCCTCAACCTGCCGTTGCGCCAGCCGGTGGTGCTGGCCCGCAGCGTCGCCAGCCTGGACCTGCTCACCGGCGGCCGAGTCGAGCTGGGCCTCGGCGCGGGCGCGTTCTGGGACGCGATCGAGGCGGCGGGCGGGCGGCGCCTGTCCCCCGGCGCCGCCGTCGAGGCGCTCGACGAGGCGATCCGGGTGATCCGCGAGGTCTGGGACACCGACCGTCGCGGCATGATCCGCGTCGACGGCGAGCACTACCGGGTGGTCGGCGCCAAGCGCGGTCCGGCGCCCGCACATCCGGTGGGCATCTGGGTCGGCGCGTACAAGCCGCGCATGCTGCGCCTGGTCGGCCGCGCCGCGGACGGCTGGCTGCCGTCCCTGTCGTACCTGCCGAAGGGCCCCGACGAGCTGCCCGCCCTGAACGCGCTCGTCGACGAGGGCGCCCGGGCCGCCGGGCGCGACCCGGCCGCGATCCGCCGCATGCTCAACGTGACCGGCACGTTCGCCCGCTCGTCGGCCGGTTTCCTCGCCGGGCCGCCGGAGCAGTGGGTGGAGGAGCTGGCCGGGCTCACGCTGGAGCACGGCATCACCACGTTCATCCTCGGCAGCGACGAGCCGCGCGCGATCCAGATCTTCGGCCAGGAGGTCGCGCCCGCCGTGCGGGAGCTGGTCGCCGCCGAGCGCGCCACGCACGCCGGCGGAACCCGCACGGCCGCCGACGAGCAGACCACCGCCGGCGGCCCGAGCACGCTCGGCGTCACCCCCACCCCCGACCCCGGGGTACGCCTGAGCGCGCGCCGCCCCTGGGACGAGTCCACCCGCCCGAGCGCCCCGCCGCCGCCGGCCGGGCACGTCTACCCGGCCCGGGGACAGGCCGCCGGGCAGCACCTGGTGGACGTGCACGACCATCTGCGCCAGGAGCTGGCCCAGGTGCGCGACCTGCTGGAACAGGTCAAGCAGGGCAGTGTCTCGCCGGGCCGGGCGCGAGCCGCGCTGAACGAGATGACCATGCGGCAGAACAACTGGACGCTCGGGGCGTACTGCGCGGCGTACTGCACGATGGTCACCCAGCACCACGGGCTGGAGGACGCCTCGATCTTCCCGCACCTGCGCCGCTCCGAGGCCGGGCTGGCGGCAGTGCTGGACCGCCTGGAGGAGGAGCACGTGGTGATCCACGGCGTGGTGGAGAGCGTCGACCGGGCACTCGTGGAGCTGGTCCGCCGGCCCGGCGACTTCACCGGGCTCCAGGAGGCGGTGGACCTGCTCACCGACACGCTGCTGTCGCACCTGTCGTACGAGGAGCACCAGATCGTCGAGCCGCTGGCCCGGCACGGATTCTTCCCCGGCCAGCTGTGAGGTAGCTGACTTTTGTTTTCCTAAGTCAGGTGGGTACCGTCGACGCCATGACGGACCTCCTCGCGCAGCGTGACTCCTGGTCCACCGCCAACTGCTCGATCGCCCGGGCGCTGGAGGTGGTCGGCAACCGCACCACACTGCTCCTGCTGCGGGAGGCCTCGTTCGGCACCCGCCGCTTCGACGACTTCGCCCGGCGGGTCGGCGTCAGCGAGCCGGTGGCCGCCGCCCGACTCAAGCAGCTCGTCGCCGACGGGCTGCTCGACCGGCGTCCCTACCGCGAGCCCGGGCAGCGCACCCGCGACGAGTACGTGCTCACGGCCAAGGGCAGCGACCTGATCCCGGTGCTCGTCGCGCTGCGGCAGTGGGGCGACGAGCACGCCGCCGACGAGGCGGGCCCGGCGGTCCGGGTGGCCCACGAGAAGTGCGGCGCCCCCGTGCACGCCCGGCTGCGCTGCGACGCCGGGCACGACGTACCGCCCGGTGAGCTCGCCGTCCTGCCCGGTCCGGGCCTGCTGTCCGCCTGACTCCCCTCCCTCACCACACCTCGGAGCGACACATGAAGATCGCTGGAAGCACCGCCCTGGTCACCGGCGCCAACCGCGGCTTCGGCCGGCACCTGGCCGCCGAACTCGCCGCGCGTGGCGCCACCGTCTGGGCCGGCGCGCGCAACCCGGACACCGTGGACCTGCCCGGCGTCACCCCGGTACGCCTGGACGTCACCGACCCCGCGTCGGTCGCCGCCGCCGCGGAGCACGCCGGTGACGTGACGCTGCTCGTCAACAACGCGGGCGTGAGCACCGGCACCGACCTGCTCGACGGCGACCTCGACAAGATCCGGCTGGAGCTGGAGACGCACTACCTCGGCACGCTGTCGGTGGTGCGGGCGTTCGCGCCCCGGATCGTGGCCAACGGCGGCGGCACGATCCTCAACGTACTGTCCGCGCTGTCCTGGTTCACGCTCCCCGGCGTCGGCGCGTACGGCGCGGCGAAGGCCGCCGAGTGGTCGATGACGAACGCCCTGCGCCTGGAGCTGGCCGGCCGGGGCGTCCGCGTGGCGGGCCTGCACGTGGGCTACATGGACACCGAGATGGCTGCCGCCGTACCCGGCCCGAAGGCCCACCCGGCCGACGTCGCCCGGCTCGCCGCCGACGGCATCGAGTCCGACAGCTACGAGATCCTGGCCGACGACGTCGCCCGCCGGGTCCAGGCCGGACTGTCGGGCGGGGTGGCCGCGCTCTACCCCGCCCTCCCCTGAGCCGACCGGGCTCGCCGCCCCGGCGCACCGGCTCAGCGGCCCCTTCACCAGCCAACGGCGATTACGGCCGGCCGCGCGGCTGGACACCAGCCCGACCCACACCCGTCCACCCTGGGACAAGCCAGCTTGATCCACGCCAGCTCGGCGAGGTGGCGGTATCGGGGGCATCCTGATACCGCCACCTCGGCGTAATGGAGTCGATCAAGCCGGCCGGGTCCGGCCGGCGGGGCGGGTCGGGTGGGGCTAGAGGCCGCGGGCCAGGCGGTCGGCGAGGATGCGGGTGAACCGGGCCGGGTCGGCCAGCTCGCCGCCCTCGGCCAGCAGCGCCATGCCGTACAGCAGTTCGGCGGTCTCGGTCAGCGCGGCCGTGTCGCCGCCCTCGCCGTGCGCCTTGCGCAGCCCGGTGACCAGCGGGTGGGCCGGGTTCAGCTCCAGGATCCGCTTGACCCGGGGCACCTCCTGACCCATCGCCCGGTACATCTTCTCCAGCGTCGGCGTCATGTCGTGCGCGTCGCCGACCACGCAGGCCGGTGAGGTGGTCAGCCGGGTGGACAGGCGCACCTCCTTGACGCTGTCGGCGAGCGCGCCGCCGAGGAACGTGAGCAGGTCGGCGTACTCCTGCCGTTCCGCCTCGGCCTTCTCCTTCTCCTCCTCGGTCTCCAGGTCGACCTGCCCCTTGGCGACCGAGCGCAGCGTCTTGCCGTCGTACGCGCCGACGCGCTCGACCCACACCTCGTCCACCGGGTCGGTGAGGATCAGCACCTCGTAGCCCTTGGCGCGGAACGCCTCCAGGTGCGGCGAGTTCTCGATGGTGGCCCGGTTCTCGCCGGTGGCGTAGTAGATCTCGGTCTGGCCGTCCTTCATCCGCTCCACGTACGCGCGCAGCGTGGTCGGCTCGGCCGGGTCGTGGGTGCTGGCAGCGCGGACCAACTCCAGCAGCGTCTCGGTGTTGTCCGGGTCCTCCAGCAGACCCTCCTTGACCACCGCGCCGAACTCGGTCCAGAACGTGCGGTACGACTCGGCGGACATGTCCTTGAGCGTGGCGAGCACCTTCTTGACCAGCCGCCGGCGCACCGCGCGGATCTGCCGGTCCTGCTGGAGGATCTCCCGGGAGATGTTCAGCGACAGGTCGTGCGCGTCCACCACGCCCTTGACGAAGCGCAGGTAGTTGGGCATCAGCGCGTCGCAGTCGTCCATGATGAACACGCGCTTGACGTAGAGCTGCACACCGCGGCGGCCCTGCGGGGAGAACAGGTCGAGCGGGGCGTGCGAGGGCAGGAACAGCAGCGCCTCGTACTCGAAGGTGCCCTCGCCGCGCATGTGGATCGTCTCGAGCGGGTCGGCCCAGTCGTGCGCGACGTGCCGGTAGAACTCCTTGTACTCGGCCTCGTCGACCTCGTCCCGCGAGCGCGCCCAGAGCGCCTTCATCGAGTTGAGGGTCTGTTCCTCGCGGGTGGTGGCGCCGTCCTCGCCGGGCTTGTCGACGGTCATCCGGATCGGCCACGAGATGAAGTCGGAGTACCGCTTGACGATCTCCCGGATCGTCCACTCGGCGGTGTAGTCGTGCAGGTTGTCCTCGGTGTCGACCGGCTTGAGGTGCAGCGTGACCGAGGTGCCCTGGGGTGCGTCCCCGACCTCCTCGATCGAGTACGTGCCCTCGCCCGCGGACTCCCAGCGGGTGCCGCCGGACTGCCCCGCGCGGCGGGTCAGCAGCGTCACCCTGTCGGCCACCATGAACGTGGCGTAGAAGCCGACGCCGAACTGGCCGATCAACTCCTGGGACGCGGCGGCGTCGGCGGACTCCCGCAGCTTGCGCAGCAGTTCGGCGGTGCCGGACTTGGCGATCGTGCCGATCAGGCCGACCACCTCGTCGCGGGTCATGCCGATGCCGTTGTCCCGCACGGTGAGCGTACGGGCGTCCTTGTCGACCTCGATCTCGATGTGCAGGTCGGACGTGTCGGCCGGCAGCTCCTTGTCGACGAGCGACTCCAGCCGCAGCTTGTCCAGCGCGTCGGACGCGTTCGAGATCAGTTCGCGCAGGAAGACGTCCTTGTTCGAGTAGATCGAGTGCACCATCAGCTGCAACAGCTGACGGGCTTCGGCCTGGAACTCCAACGTCTCGACCCGGTCGCTCACACCGACTCCCTTCCCTCTGGCGGGCCTACGGCGGACAGGATACGAGGGGTGACCGAGGGGGCACGCACCGGCCGCCCTCGAAATCCACTGGTACAACCAGTTGACGGGTTGATGTGTTCGGGGCCACACTGCTGCGCATGACCTTCGATCCCGCGCCCCGTGTCTCGGTCTCCGACCACGTCTTCGGGCGGCTGCGCGACGCGATCGTGTCCGGCCGCTACGCGCCGGACGAGACGCTGCCCGGCGAGCGGGAGCTGGCCGGGGCGTTCGCGGTGAACCGGCACGCGGTCCGGGAGGCGCTGCGCCGCCTGCAACAGCTCGGCCTGGTCCGGGTCAGCCAGGGCGGCGCGACCCGGGTGCTGGACTGGCGGGTCCACGCCGGGCTGGACCTCGCGCTGTCCCTGGCCCGCTCCGGTGACGTACTCCCGGTCGAGACGCTGGTGCGCGACATGCTGGAGATGCGGGCGTGCGTCGGGATCGACGCGGCCCGGCTCTGTGCCGAGCGCGCGGACGCGGCGGTCGTCGCCGCCCTGGTCCGGGCCGCCGAGGAGTACGGCGACCTGGCCCCCGACCTGGACCTGATGAACGAGGCGAACATCGCCATCTGGCGGCTGATCGTGCGCGGCAGCGGCAACACCGCCTACCAGCTCGCCTTCAACAGCCTGGTGGCCGGCACGTTCGCGGTCGGCGACGTCCCCCCGGACGCCCGCGCGGCCGAACTGCTCGACGTGGCCGGGCACCGCCGTCTCGCCGCGTCGATCGCCTCCGGTCAGGGCGCGGCGGCGGCCCGGCACGCCCGGGAACTGCTGACCGCGCCGGTCACCACCCCCACCACCCCCACCACCCCCGGAAGGGAAGCGCGCGCATGATCCCCGCCGTGCTGTACGCCGTCCCGGCGTTCCTGCTCCTGATCGTCATCGAGGCGGTCTCCTACCGCTTCCTGCCCGACGACGACGAACGCGGCTACGAGCTGCGCGACACCACCACCAGCCTGTCAATGGGTCTGGGCAGCCAGATCATCGGCTTCCCGTGGAAGCTGCTCACCGTCGGTGTGTTCGCGGCGCTGTGGACAGTGGCGCCGGTGCACCTGTCCCCCGGCGACTGGTGGACCTGGGTGATCCTCTTCTTCGCCGACGACCTGGCCTACTACTGGTTCCACCGCTCGCACCACGAGGTACGCGTGCTCTGGGCCAGCCACGTCGTGCACCACTCCAGCGTCTACTACAACTTCTCGACCGCGTTGCGGCAGAGCTGGACGCCGATGACCTCGCTGCCGTTCTGGCTGGCGCTGGCGCTGCTCGGCATCCCGCCGTGGATGATCTTCCTCCAGCAGTCGGTCAGCCTGCTCTACCAGTTCTTCCTGCACACCGAGCGGATCAGGGTGCTGCCCCGGCCGATCGAGTGGATCTTCAACACGCCGTCGCACCACCGGGTGCACCACGGCTCGAACACCGAGTATCTGGACCGCAACTACGGCGGCATCCTGATCATCTGGGACCGGCTGTTCGGCACGTTCGAGCCGGAGCGGGCCACCGCGCGTTACGGCCTCACCACGAACATCGCCACCTACAACCCGCTGCGGGTGGCCACCCACGAGTTCGCCGCGATCTGGTCCGACGTACGCCGCGCCGACTGCTGGCGGCACCGCCTGGGCTACCTGTTCGGGCGTCCCGGCTGGCAGCCGGCCCGATGAGGCGATCCTGGCTGCTGCCCCTGTTCGGGCTGGTCGCGGCCGTCGAACTGGTCGGGGTCGCGCTGGACTCGACAGCGCTCCAGTGGCTGGCCAAGCCGCTGCTCGCGCCGGTGCTGCTGGCGTACCTCTTGACGCACCGGCGCCGCGTCGACGCGGTGGCGGTCGGCCTGGTCGCCGCCACCGCGGGCGACGTCGCCCTGCTCGTGGAGGGCGACACCGCGTTCCTGGCCGGCATGGGCTTCTTCCTGGTCACCCAGATCGCGTTCCTCAGCGCCTTCGTCCGGCACCGGCGCGCGCCGGGCATGGCGTGGGCCGGTTACCTGGTCGCCTGGGCCGGCGCGAACGCGCTGCTCTGGGGCATGCTCGGGCCGCTGCGGCTGCCGGTGCTCGGCTACAGCCTGGCGCTGTGCCTGATGGCCGCCGCCGCGACCGGGGTGTCGGCGCCTGTCGCCGCGGGCGGGGCGCTCTTCCTCGTCTCCGATCTGCTCATCGGCGTGGGCGCAGCCGGGGTGGACCTGCCCGGACGGGGCCTGCTGGTGATGGTCACCTACTGCGGCGCGCTGCTGCTCATCACCACCGGCTGGGTGGCCGCGGCGCGCCCGGCGACCGGCCCGCAACCGCCGCCGGCGGGTACCCTGCTCGCGTGGCCAGGGAGAACGGGCGCAAGCTGATCGCCTCGAACAAGAAGGCGCGGCACGACTACGACATCCTCAAGACGTACGAGGCGGGCATCGTGCTGGCCGGCACCGAGGTCAAGTCGCTGCGCGAGGGGCGGGTGTCGCTTGTCGACGCGTTCGCCCAGGAGCGCGACGGCGAGATCATGCTGTACGGCCTGCACATCGCCGAGTACGGCTTCGGCACCTGGACCAACCACGCGCCCCGGCGCACCCGCAAGCTGCTGCTGCACCGGGTGGAGATCGCCCGGATCCTGGAGAAGCTGCGCGACGGCGGCATCACGCTGGTGCCGCTGTCGATGTACTTCGCCGACGGCTGGGCCAAGGTGGAGCTGGGCCTGGCCCGGGGCCGCCGGTCGTACGACAAGCGCCAGGCGCTGGCCGAGCGGGACGCGAAGAAGGAGATCGCCCGGGAGATGGGCCGCCGCCTCAAGGGCCGGACGGCGGCGCGGCGGGGCTGAGCGGGCCGTTTTCTGTCCCAGGGCGGTGGCACGCTGAGGCGCATGACCGATCTGACCTGGAACCCGCTGCTCCGCGAGCAGCTCACCTGGCACTGGACCTACCAGTTGCGCGACCGCCTCGCCGGGCTCACCGACGCCGAATACCTCTGGGAGCCGGTCCCCGGCTGCTGGAGCGTGCGGCCGCGCGGCGACGGCGGCCCACCGGCGATCGACTTCGCGATGCCGCAGCCGGATCCGCCGCCGTTCACCACCATCGCCTGGCGGCTGGCCCACGTCGTCGTCGGCGTGCTGGCCATGCGCAACGCGTCGCACTTCGGCCGCGCGCCCACCGACTACGCCTCGTTCCCCTACTCCCCGACCGCGGCCGGCGCACTGGCCCAGCTCGACGAGGAGTACGCCGCCTGGACGGCGGGGGTCGAGGGGCTCGGCGAGGAGGGCCTGGCCCGCCCCTGCGGCCCGGCGGAGGGGCCGTTCGCCGACGTCCCGATGGCCACGCTCGTGCTGCACATCAACCGGGAGGTGATCCACCACCTGTCCGAGGTGTGCCTGCTGCGCGACCTGTACCGCCACACACCGGAGGCAACACGATAAATACAAGACTCCTTGTACATCATATCTTGTAGGTCTAGCCTGGCGGCATGACTGACGGAACCGGCAACCGGCGCGTGAGCGACCCGCGAGCCATGCGGGCGCTGGCCCACCCCACCCGGCTGCGGCTGCTCGGCGAGCTGCGCCTGCGCGGCCCGCAGACGGTCGGCATGCTGAGCGAGCGGACCGGGGAGGCGATCGGGTCGGTCAGCTACCACGTCGGCAAGCTGGCCGAGCACGGCTTCGTGGCCGAGGCGCCCGAGCTGGCCCGGGACCGGCGCGAACGGTGGTGGCGGGCCGCGCACGCCACCACCGACTGGGATCCCCTCGAACTGCTCGACGACCCGGAGCGCCGGCTCGCCGGCAACATGCTGCGCCAGGCCGCCATGCAGCGCTACGTCGACCGCTACCAGGCGTACCTGGACTCGGAGGCGAGCCTCGACCCGGCCTGGGTCCGCGGCACCACCAGCAGCGACATGGTGCTGCGCCTGACGCCGGAGGAACTGGTCGAGCTGCGCGACGAGTTGTCCGCGCTGGGCCGGCGCTGGCAGGAGCGCGGCGCGCCCGGCCGGTCCGGCGCCGAGATGGTCACGCTCATCTGGCAGGCGTACCGGGGGCCGCAGTGACCCGCGACCGCCGGCCCCTGACCGGACTGCTGATCGGGCACGCCGTCTCGCTGACCGGCAACGTGCTCACGCTCATCGCGCTGCCGCTCTACGTGCTGACCGAGACCGGCTCACCGGCCGCCACCGGGCTCGCCGGGGCGTTCGCCACCGCGCCCGTGGTGCTCGGCGGCGCGTTCGGTGGCGTGCTCGTCGACCGGATCGGCTACCGGCGCTCCAGCGTGCTCGCCGACGTGATCTCCGGCGTGACGATCGCCGCCGTACCCCTGTTGCACGCCACCGTCGGCCTGCCCTTCCCGGCGCTGCTGGCCCTGGTCTTCGTCAGCGGGCTGCTGGACACACCCGGGCAGACCGCGCGCACGGCGTTGCTCCCGGAGGCCGCGGCGGCAGCGGGGGTGCCGATCGAGCGGGCGGTCGGCTGGGCCGAGGCGACCTCACGCGGCGCCCGGATGATCGGCGCGCCGGTGGCCGGCCTGCTCGTCGGCGTGTTCGGCGCGCTGCCGGTGCTGGCGGTGGACGCGGTGACGTTCGCGGTGTCGGCGCTGGTGGTGGCGCTGCTGGTGCCGCGTCGGCTGAGCCCGTCCGGTGAGGAGAGCGAGCCGGAGACCGGCGGCTACTGGCGGCAGTTCGCCGCCGGGCTGCGTTTCCTGGTCCGCGAGCCGCTGCTGCGCGCCATGGTCCTGCTGGTGCTGGTGACGAACCTGTTCGACGCGGCCAAGAGCCAGGTGCTGCTGCCGGTGGTCGCCGACCGGGAACTGGGCGGCCCGGCCGCGTTCGGCCTGCTGGTCGGCGTCATGGGTGGTGGCGCGCTGGTCGGCTCGCTGGTGTTCAGCGCGATCGGGCACCGGCTGCCCCGCCGGGCCACTTTCGTCACCGCGTACGTGCTGTGCGGCGCTCCACCACTGTGGGCGCTCGCCGCCGCGCCGCCGCTGCCGGTGGTGGTAGCGGTGGTCGCGGTGGCCGGGCTGGCCGCCGGCTCGCTCAACCCGCTGATGGGCGCCGTCGAGCTGGAGCGGGTGCCGCCGGCCATGCGGGCCCGGGTGTACGGCGTGATCGGCGCGGGCGCGTGGGCGGCGATGCCGGCCGGCGCGGTCGGCGCGGGATTCGCCGCGGACCGGTTCGGCCCCACGTCCACGCTCGTCGTGATGGGCGCGTGCTACCTGCTGGTGGTGCTGACACCGCTGCTGGGCGGCCCGTGGCGGGACATGCGCCGGCCCACCGTGGTGCGGCAGCGCGAGCCGGAGCCCACATCGGAGCGCCAGCGGGAAACGCTCTCTTGACATCGACCGGCTTCGTTCATACCTTCATCGAAGTCTATTTGTATGGTTTGTTAAACGTTGGGCGGGGCCGGCCGCCGCGACGGTGACAACCACCACCCCCGCAGGAGGCGCCCCGTGCGCACCATCCGTACCCTCGCCGCCCTGGCGGTGACAGCGGTCGGCCTCACCGCCGCCCTCGCCGCCGTCCCGAGCACCCCGGCCGTCGCCGCCCCCGGCGCGGTCACCTGGTCCGACGACTTCAACGGCCCGGCCGGCGCCGCCCCCGACGCGAGCAAGTGGCGCTACGACATCGGTGGCGGCGGCTGGGGCAACAACGAGCTGCAGTACTACACCAACAGCACCCGCAACGCCGCGCTCGACGGCAACGGCAACCTGGTCATCACCGCCCGCAAGGAGAACCCGTCCGGCTACTCGTGCTGGTACGGAAGCTGCCAGTACACCTCGGCCCGGCTGCTCACCAACGGCACGTTCGCCCAGGCTTACGGGCGGTTCGAGGCGCGCATCAAGGTTCCCCGCGGCCAGGGGCTGTGGCCGGCGTTCTGGATGCTCGGCAACGACATCGGCACGAACCCGTGGCCCGGCAGCGGCGAGATCGACATCATGGAGAACGTCGGCTACGCGCCGTCGACGGTCTGGGGCACGCTGCACGGCCCCGGCTACTCCGGTGGCAGCGGCGTCGGCGCGTCCACCTCGCTACCCGGCGGCCAGGCCCTCGCCGACGCCTTCCACACGTTCGCGGTGGACTGGGCGCCGGACTCGATCACCTGGTACCTCGACGGCGTCGCGTACTCGCGCAAGACGCCCGCCGACATCGGCGGCAACCGGTGGGTATTCGACCACCCGTTCTTCATGATCATGAACGTGGCGGTCGGCGGCAACTGGCCCGGCTCGCCGGACGGCAGCACCACGTTCCCGCAGACCATGACCATCGACTACGTCCGGGTGCAGGCGTGGGACAACGGCGGCGGGGGCACCGGCGGCCAGATCATCGGGTACGGGAACAAGTGCGTCGACGTGGCGAGCGCCGGCACCGCGAACGGCACAGCGGTGCAGCTCTGGACCTGCAACGGCACCGCCGCCCAGCGCTGGAGCTGGAACGCCGACGGCTCGGTACGCGCGCTCGGCAAGTGCCTCGACGTGGCCGCCGGATCCACCGCGAGCGGCGCCAAGGTGCAGCTCTACGACTGCAACGGCACCGGCGCGCAGAAGTGGGTGTTCAGCGCGGCCGGGGACATCGTGAACCCCCAGGCGAACAAGTGCCTGGACGCCACCGGTCCCAGCTCGGCCGACGGCACCCGGCTGCAGATCTGGGACTGCACCGGCGCCGCCAACCAGAAGTGGCGGCGCTGACCGGTCCCCGACCCGGCAGGGGCGGGCGGGTTGCCCCGCCCCTCCTTCCGCCCCGCGATCTTGCACTTCCGGACCGAGTCGCGCCCCGGATGCCCCGTTCGCCCGGGCACAAAGCGCAGGATCGCGCGAAGGACACCGGGAGCCGCGTAGATCTTGGTACGAGAGGGCCCTGATAGGGGCCGTTTCCTACCAAGATCTACCGCGCCTGTCATGAGGCGGGGGCTCGGGGCGGGCGGGGCGAGGGCTAGAAGGGGGCGTCCACTGACAGGCGGCGGACCTGGGTCAGGTAGGGGTCCAGTTCGCCCACCTCGAAGCGGCACGTGCCGATGACGTGCCAGAACTGGCCGCCCGGGTCGCCGTCCAGCTTGTAGCGGCCGTCCGGGCTGACCGCCGCCCACCCGTCGGGCAGGCCGATGAGCGTGGTCCGCAACTGGGCGTGCTCGGGGTCGGCCACGTCCCACAGCCGTACCGTGCCGTCGTCTCCGGCGCTGGCGAGCAGGCTGCTGTCCGGGCTGAAGTGCACCGACCAGACGCGCCGGGTGTGCGCCGCAAGGGTGCCGTGCAGCCGGCCGGTCACCGGATCCCACAGCCGGATCACCAGGTCGTCGCCGGCGGTGGCGAGCAGGTTGCCGTCCGGGCTGAACGCGCAGGACCAGAGCCGCCCGTCGTGTTCGGTGAGCACCAGGCGCCGCTCGCCGGTGACCGCGTCCCACACCACCGCCGTGCCGTCGTTGCCGGCGCTGGCGAGCAGCGTGCCCTCGCTGTTGAAGCCGACCGAGTAGACCCGGTCGGTGTGGTGTTCGAGGGTGAGACGGCAGGTGGCGGTGGCGGCGTCCCACAGCCGTACCGTCTGGTCGTCGCAACCGGTGGCGATGGTCTCGCCGTCGGGGCTGAACGCGACGGTGCGCACGCGCCCCCGGTGCGGGGTGAGCGTGGCGAAGTGGCGGCCGGTACGGCGGTACCAGAGGCGTACCGTGTCGTCGTCGTTCGCGGTGGCGAGGGCGTCGCCGTCGGGGCTGAACGCGACCGCCCAGACGTGGTCCGTGTCCACGTTGAGTTCCCGCTCGTCGGCGCCGGTGTCGGTGTTCCACAGGTGCACGCCGCCGTCGCCGCTGGGGGTGGCCACCAGCGGTTCATCCGGGCAGAACACCACGGACAGCAGCCGGTCGGCCGGGCTGGCGAGCTGCCGCAGCAGACGGCCGGTACGCGGCTCCCAGAGCCGGATCACGCCGTCGTTGCCGCAGGCGGCGAGCACCTCGCCGTCGTCGCGGAAGGACAGCGCGGTGACCTTGCGGCCGTGCCCGCGCAGCGTGTGCTGAAGCTGCCCGCTGCGGACGTCCCACAGCCGGGTGGTGCCGTCGTTGCTGCTGGTCGCCACCTGGTTCTGGTCCGGCCGCCAGACCACCGGCCACACCGAGCCACGGTGCCGGGTCAGCTCGTGCCGCACCTGCCCGTCGTCGGTGTCCCAGAGCTGGATCGCGCCGTCGCTGGCGGCGGTGGCGAGCAGGCTGCCGTCGCCGTTGAACCGGACGCTGTAGATCGCTCCGCGCTGCCGTCCGAGCACCCGCACCGGCCGGCCCGTCTCGGTCTCCCACAGCCGCAGCGCGCCGTGCGTGTCGCCGGTGGCCATCAGCGTGCCGTCGGGGTGGATGTCGAGGGCGTACACGTCGGCCTCGTGGCCGCGCGGCGCGCGCAGCAGCTCGCCGTCGGTGGCCCGTCGGATCCAGATGCGGCCGTGCTGCCCGACGGCGGCCAGCAGCCGGCCGTCCGGTGAGTGCACGACCCGGTAGACCACCTCGGGCTCCTGCACCTCGAACGCCAGCTTGCCGGTGGGGATGTCCCAGCCGCGGAGCGTGCCGGCGCTGTCGGCCACCACCACACGCCGCCCGTCCGGGCTGAACGAGGTGCCCCAGATCGGCGCGGAGTGGCCGGGCCACTCGTGGCGCAGCCGGGCGCCGCGGGTGTCGTAGAGCCGCACCACGCCCGCCGCGTCGCCGACCACGAGGCGGCCGCGGCGGCCGTCGGTGAGCAGCGGCCACACCCAGCCGGTGAAGACGTCCTCGATGACGTGCCGCACGTCGCCGTGGTCGGCGTCCCACAGTCGTACGGTGAGGTCGGCCGAGCCGGTGACGAGCTGGTGGGACGCGGCGTCGTAGCGGACCGCGTACACCCGGGACCGATGTCCCTGGAGCGTGCGTACCGGCAGCCCGGTGGCGGTGTCGCAGAGCAGCACACCGCCGTCGTCGCTGCCGACGGCGAGCACCGCGCCGTCGGGGCTGTACGCCACCGGCACCGGAAGCCGGCCCACCTCGAAGCCGTACCCGACGCCCACGGCGGGCGGGGCCAGGCCCGGCGCGACCGGCCGGCCCGGTGCGACGACGGCGCCGCGCAGTTCCGGGGCGCGCAGCAGCGCCGGGTCGGCGCTGACGTCGATCAGCGCGGTGCGGTGCCAGCTGCTGCCGGCCACGCGCGCGCCCCGCAGGTCGGTCCGGAACAGCCGGGCACCGGCCATCTCCGCGTCGCGCAGGTCCGCCCCGGCGAGGCGGGCCTGGTCCAGGCGGGCGCCGCGCAGGCGGGCGTGTTCCAGCCGCGCCTCGGTCAGGTTGGTGGCGACCAGCCGCGCGTCGGTCAGGTCGGCGCCGGTCAGGTCGGCGCCGGCGAGTTCGCGGTGCGACAGATCCTCGCCGCGCAGCACCGCGCCGCGCAGGTCGGCCCGGTCGGGCAGGCGCAGCCGGGCGGACAGCCGCAGAGCGTTGGCGCGCAGCGTCTCCCCGGCCGACTCGTCACCGAGCACCCGCGCGGTCCAGGCGGTGCAGCGGGCCGGGTCGGCGAGGTCGCCGAGGAACTCCACCGCGAGCGCGGACAGCGACCGGACCGCCAGCGCGGCCGGCTCCTCGCCCCTGTTGATCTGCTCGGCCACCCCCTCGGCGACCAGCCACTCCATCACCGAGGTGTGGATGAACCCGAACAGCCCGTCGTCGGTGCGGACGAGCAGGCTGCCCGCGCCGACCGCGTGCGCCGCCTGCGGGCCGGACAGCCGCGAGTCGGCCCGCCCGGCGAGCTGGCCGGTGGACTCGGCCAGCTCGGCCAGGCGCAGGTATGCCTCGCCGCTCTCCCAGAGCTGGAACGCGAGCCGGCTCACCGCCTGCCACAGCTCGGGCCGGCGCAGGCTCACCGGGGCGCCCGGAATGCCCTGCGTGCGGCGCTCCTCGAAGTCCAGCCAGGACTCCAGGATCTCCCGGTAGAGCGCGGCGGCGCTGAACGTGCCGCCCGCCCCGGCCACCGCGGCGAGCCGCCCCTCGTCCAGGTTGGCGATGAAGCCGAGCATGCGCGGGTTGCGGGAGAGCCCGAGCAGGTCCTTCACGCCGGCGAGCAGGTCCATCCGCTCGCGGGCGGCCCGCTCGTCGCCGCCGTACCGGTTGCGCAGGAACGCCTCGATCTGCCCGGGGGTGAAGTCCTCCACCGCGAGTACGCGCCGGTGCGGCAGCAGGCCGACCCGCTCGCCGAGCGCGGTCAGCACCTGCGAGTTGGTCTTGAAGTGCTGGGTCCGGCTGCTCACCACGATCTTCGCGTTGCCCTCGGCGGCCTGGAGCAGCGTCTCCAGATGGTCGGCCGCCCGGTCGTACGTCACCCGGGCCACCAGCTCGTCGAACCCGTCGAACAGCAGCACGATGCGGCCCTGGCGCAGCATGTAGCGGAACGCCTTCAGGTCGATCACCTGCTCGCCGTGGTTCGCCAGGTGCGCGGCGACCAGGCCGTCCACGGAGTGCGCCTTGTCCAGCGCCCGCAGCTCCACCAGGATCGGGATCAGGTCGGGCGCGGCGGTGGGCAGCCGCCGGGCCACCTCCCGCAACGCGAACGTCTTGCCCCGGCCGAAGTCGCCGAGCACCAGCACGAACCGGCCGTCCGGCGCGGACACGGTCTCGAGCAGCTCGTCGACGACGTCGTCGCGGACGCGCTGGTCGGCGCCGACGAGGTGGCGGTAGCGCTGCGGCACGTACTGCCCGGGCGGGTAGAGCCGGTCGGCCTGGAGCCGGGCGGTCTGCGCGGCGACGTACTCGCGCAGGTCGAGCAGGCCCTGGAACTCGGTCAGGTGCAGCACGCGGACGCCCCGCCGCTGCGCCTCCTCGGCCAGCCCGCGCGGCACCCGGTCGCCGTCGTAGACCAGTTCGGAGGCGATGTCCGGGTCGGTGGCGTGCACCCGGCGGGCGAAGACGTCCACGTCGGCGGCGGTGGGGGTGCCCACGTGCGCGCCGACGCGCTGCTGGCGGACCACCCCGTCGGAGCGGTAGCTGATGTACAGGTGCGGCGGGTCGGTGCCGACGCGGCGTACCACCACCCGGTCGTAGCGGGCCTCGCAGACCTCGGCGAGCCGGTCCAGCAGCCGCTGCACCGGGGCGACCGGCGCGGCGGCCGCCGCCACGCCCTGGGTGGCCCCCTCGACGGCGGCCGGGCGGCGCGGGTCGGGCACCTGGGCCGGACCGGACGCGCCGAAGGTGGCCTCGGCGTGCGGCCAGGACACGGCGGTGACAGTGCCGCCGCCGAGGCGGTCGTCGCGGCCGAGCACCCAGCGGGTCATCCCGTCGCCGCCGAGCCGCAGCACCTGCGCCCGGCCGTCGCGGGGCGCGGCGGCCAGCGGCACCACCGGGTCGACCCGGGCCGACGGCGCGGCGTCGGAGAGCAACAGGTTGAGCATCGGGCCGACCAGCCGGTTGACCGAGCCGCGGTCGCGCAGCGACACCGGGTCCGGGGGCACCTCGTCGGCGTACGGGCTGCGCGCCCCCGGCGCGTGCGCCATCGCGCCCAGCCGCAGCCAGCCGGACTGCTGGTAGTGGCGCAGCCGCTGGGCGAACCAGCTGGACTGCGCCTCGCCGAGGAAGCCGTACCGGTCCTCCTCGCGGTGGGTGATGGCGATGGTGGAGTTCAGCCCGGCCACCACCACCCGCAGGTCGGGGACCGGGAACAGCGTCCAGGGCTGCTCGCTGTCGAAGATCCGGTCGTCGAGCCCCTGGTAGAGGTCGTCGAACAGGCGCGCGTAGTGCCGCCATTTCGGCCAGTACGGCGGTTGCGGGTCGACGTCGTCGGCCTCGCAGGTGGCGAAGTACGCGCGGCTGGCGGCCATCGTCACGTCGCGTGGGCCGGGCACCACGACGAGGCGGTGCGGTTCCAGCCCGAGCAGCACCCGCAGGCCGGTGAGGAAGCTCAGCGCGTCGGAGAACTCGCGCGGGCTGCCCGACTCGGTGAGGTTGCCGGCGACGACGAGCAGGTCCGGCCGGGGCACACCGTCGTTCATCAGCAGCGTGAGGTCGCCCATCAGGTGTTCCTGCACCTCGCCCGGGGTGACCGGCGCGCCGGGGGTGATCACGCCCCGGCCGAAGCGCGGCCCGGCGACCTGGAGCACGGTGACGGTGTCGCGGGTGGTCGGTGGCGC
>NZ_JBMVFV010000075.1:0-28504 GCF_049538395.1 Micromonospora sp. AB353
GTTGTCCAGCAGCAGGGCGCAGCGGATCAGGCCGAGGTGGCTGTACGCCTGCGGGTGGTTGCCCAGCCCGCGCTCGGCCAGCGGGTCGTACTGCTCCGGCAGCAGCCCGGTCGGACCGGCCGTGTCGACCATCTGGGTGAACAGCTCCTCGGCGTCGCTGCGGCGACCGGTGCGCAGGTACGCCTCGATCAACCACGACGTGCAGATGTGGAAGCCGCCCTCCCGGCCGGGCAGGCCGTCGTCCCAGTGGTACCGGTAGACGACCGGACCGCTGCGCAGCTCCGCCTCGATCTTGAGCACGGTGGAGAGGAAGCGCGGGTCGTCGCCGGCGAGCAGCCCGGAGATGCCGATCCACAGCGACGAGGCGTCCATCTCCTCGTACCCGTAGGCGACGCTGTACGCCTCGGCCTCCGGGTGCCAGCCGTGCTCCAGCACGTTCGAGGCGATCCGGTCGCGCAGCTCGACCCACTCGGGCCGGTCCTCGCCGCCGTGCCGGCGGACGACGTGCAGCGCCCGGTCCACGGTCATCCAGAGCATGACCTTGGAGAAGACGTGGTGCCGCGGGGGGAGGCGGGCTTCCCAGATGCCGTGGTCGGGTTCGTGCCAGCGGCGGCGTACCGCCTCGACCATGTTCTCCAGCACCCGCCACTCGTCGTCGCGGATCGAGCCCCGGGCGTCGGCGACCGCCGCGATCAGGTCCGCCACCGGGCCGAAGACGTCGAGCTGGAGCTGGTGGTTGGCGAGGTTGCCGACGCGTACCGGCCGGGAGCCGGCGTAGCCGGGCAGCGTGTCGATGACCGCCTCGGCGCCCAGCTCGAAACCGTCCACCGTGTAGAGCGGGTGCAGCCGCTCCGGGTGCCCGCCGGTGCGCTCGACCACGCCGTCGATCCAGCGCAGCAGCCCTTCGGCCTCCTCGGTCGAGCCGAGATCGACGAGCGCGCGGGCGGTCATCGCCGCGTCCCGCAGCCAGCAGTAGCGGTAGTCCCAGTTGCGGACACCGCCCAGCTCCTCGGGCAGCGACGTGGTGGCCGCGGCGAGGATCGAGCCGGTCGGTTCGTGGCAGAGGCCGCGCAGCGTCAGCGCGCTGCGGGCGACCAGGTCCCGGGCGGTGGCGGGCAGCCGCAGCGAGGCCACCCAGTCCTTCCAGGGCTGCTCGGCGGCGGTCTGCCGCTCGTGCAGCGGCAGCCGGTGCGGCTCCAGGCTCTGCGTGCCGAAGCGCAGCTCCAGCACCACCTGGCCGCCGGCTGCGGACAGGTCGACCACCGCCTTCGCGGTCTCGTACCCGGCGTCGTTCGTGACCTCCCACTCGACGCCGGGGGAGTGCAGCGCGACCGGCTCGTTGGAGCCGAGCACCAGCAGCCCGTCGTCGAGCGGCTGGAGCTGCACCGCCACCTGACCGAACTCGGGGCGCGGCGCGAACTCGACCCGGGCCCGCCCGGTGCCGCTGAGCACCCGGACCAGTGTCGAGTCGCCGCTGACCACTGCGGGGTCGTCCGGCGTGGTCTCCCGTACCGGCAGGTCGAGCCAGTCGGTGACGGTCAGGCCGGACCAGCGGGTCTCGACGGTCATCGTGTTGCTGCGGTAGCGCTGGCCCAGCGGGATGCCGCCGCGCTCCGGGCCGACCGTGAAGTGCCCGGCCGGGCTGCCGCCGACCAGGTCGGCGAAGATCGCCGCCGAGTCCGGCTTCGGGTGGCACAACCAGGTGATCTTGGCTTCCGGCGTGACGAGCGCGACGGTACGGCCGTTCGCGAGCATCGAGTGCCGCTCGATCGGCACCGCCCGCTCGCCGAACAGCCAGTGCCGCCGCGTCTCCAGCAGCAGACCCAGCGCGCGGGCCGCCTCGATCGGCTCGGCCACCCGGTAGTCGGCGCGGGTCTCCCCGGGACCGATCTTGATGCCGACGTCCGGCCCGGTCAGGTTGCCGAAGGCGTTCTCGTCGGTGACGTCGTCGCCGATGAACAGCACCGCGCTCGCGGCGAGCTGGGTACGGAGCTGGTCGACGGCGGTGCCCTTGTTGGTCACCACCACCGACAGCTCGATGACCTCCTTGCCCTGGGTGACTGTCACGCCCTCCCAGGTCGCGGGGCCGTTGCGAACGGCCTCGACGGCCCGGGCGGCGACGTGCGGGTCGACGCCGCGGGTGTGCACGGCAACGCTGGCCGGCTTGCGTTCCAGGCGGATGCCCGGGTGCTCGGCGGCGATCTCGCGCAGCGCCTCGCGGAGCCGGTGCCGGACCGCGATCAGCTCGGGGGTGAGCCGTTCGACGAAGCCGATGTCGAACTCCGAGCCGTGGCTGCCGACGAGGTGCACCTCGCTCGGCAGCCGGGAGAGTGTGGCCAGGTCGCGCAGCGCCCGGCCGGAGACGACGGCGACGCTCGTCTGCGGCAGTGCGGCGAGCGCGCGTACGGCCGCCACCGACTCGGGCAGCGGCACGGCCTTGCTGGGGTCCTCGACGATCGGCGCCAGTGTGCCGTCGTAGTCGCAGGCGACCAGGAGTTGCGGAACCCTGGCGATACGGCCGATGGCGGCACGCAGTTCGGGATCCAGCACGCCGCCGTGGGCGGCGGCGGGGGCGGGCGAGGTCACGCAGCCTCCGTATCGGGGACGCCGAGCTCGCTGAGGAACGACTTGGCCCAGTGGCCCACGTCGTGGCTGCGCAGATGGCGCTGCATGACGCGCATCCGGCGGCGGGCTTCGGGCTTTTCGACATGCACGGCCCGCAGCAACGCGTCCTTCACCGCGTCCGGGTCGTGCGGATTACACAGGAACGCCTGGCGCAGCTCTGTCGCGGCGCCGGCGAACTCACTGAGCACGAGCGCGCCGCCCTGGTCGGCGCGCGATGCGACGTACTCCTTGGCCACCAGATTCATTCCGTCTCGCAGCGGGGTCACCATCATCACGTCGGCCGCGACGTACATCGCGGCCAGTTCGGAGCGACTGTACGACTGATGCAGATAATGCACTGCAGGCACGCCGACCCGGCCGAATTCACCATTGATCCGGCCAACCTCGCGTTCCACCTTCACCCGAAGTGCCTGGTAGTGCTCCACGCGCTCGCGGCTGGGCGTGGCGACCTGCACCATAACCGCGTCCGGAACTGTCAACTTTCCGTCAGCGAGAAGTTCGCGGAAGGCCTTCAGCCGGAGTTCGATGCCCTTGGTGTAGTCCAGCCGGTCGACGCCCAGGATGATCGTCTTCGGGTTGCCCAGCTCCTCGCGGATCTGCTTGGCCCGGGCCTGGATCGCCGGGTCCTCGGCCAGCCGCTCCATCTCCTTGGTGTCGATCGAGATGGGGAACGCGCCGGCCTTCACCTGCCGGCCGTCGACCTGGATCATCTGGCCCTCGTAGCGCAGGCCGAGCAGGTGCCGGGCCAGGCGGACGAAGTTCTGCGCCGCCAGCCGCTGCTGGAAGCCGACCAGGTCCGCGCCGAGCAGTCCACGCAGGATCTCGGTGCGGAACGGCATCTGCATGAACAGCTCGATCGGCGGGAACGGGATGTGCAGGAAGAAGCCGATCCGCAGATCCGGCCGCAGCTCGCGGAGCATCGCCGGCACGAGCTGGAGCTGGTAGTCCTGGACCCAGACCGTGGCGCCCTCGGCCGCCACGTCCGCCGCGGCCTCCGCGAACCGGGCGTTGACCAATCGGTACGCCTCGCGCCAGCGCCGCTTGTAGGCGGGCGTCTCCACCGCGTCGTGGTAGAGCGGCCAGATCGTCGCGTTCGACTGGCCCTCGTAGTAGCGCTCCAGCTCCTCGGCGCTCAACGGCACCGGGTGCAGCCGGATGCCCTCCAGGTCGAACGGCTCGGGGGCGGCGCCGGTGCCGCCGGCCCACCCCACCCAGGTGCCCTGGTGCTCGGCCAGCACCGGATGCAGCGCGGTCACCAGCCCGCCAGGGCTGCGCCGCCACTGCCGTCCTTCGGGTGTGCTCACCTCGTCGACCGGCAGACGGTTGGCCACTACGACAAAGGAGCTACGGACGGTCACGATCGGCCACCTCCGGGTACTGACGGGTCCACCGCGATGAGCGTACTGAGCGTAGCTGCGGCGTCTGATCCCCCGTGCCGGAGTTACCTACCCGTCCCAGAACCGCCGAACCCACCGCGTGATCTTGTCGACACCGGTGGCTCAGAGGTCGATGATCGGCCACTCCTTGGGCAGTACCTCACCGAGCAGTTCCCGTCGGTCGCTCATGATCGGTGTGGTGGCCCGCGCGGCCTCCAGCGCCACCTGGGCGAGGTCCATGCTCAGGAGCGTGCGCGACCAGCCGCCGAGGAACATGCACATGTCGTGCGCCACCGGCGTGACGACCACGTGGTCGAGATCGCCGAGGATGTCCAGCAGGCGCCAGCCGTCGACGGCCACCTGCCGGTACGCCTCGGCGAGACACAGCGCCGGCACGATCACCGTCTGCCCCCGATCCGCGACCGACGCGATCTGCTCCCCGACCGCCTCGGTGCATTCCGAGTAGGCCAGCAGGCAGGCGGTGTCGAGCACCAGCCCGGGGTCAGTCACGGGTCAGCCGTCCACGTGACGGCTCGCTCAGCAGTGCGGCGGCCCGGGCGCGCAGCTCCGGGGTGATCTTCGCCTGGGCCTCGTCGAGCGCGTGGCCCGCGTCGGCGAGCCCGCCGTCGGACAGCCGGAAGCCGACCTGTCGGAGCGTGTGCCGGGTGCGCTCGCCCGCCATCCGCCGCCGCACGCTCTCGGTGACGAACGCGGAGACGTTCGGCTCCTGGGCCAGTCGTTCGGCCACGTCGTCGGGGACGCTGATGGCGATCTTCTTGGTCATACTGCAGACGTTAGCGAGTAGTACCGTTGTCGGCAACGCGGCTCGCCGCCGTACCCCTGGGGTGGGGTGATGTGGGCGTGGCGGTCCGTACCTGTCAGGATTGACGGCGGCGTGCGTGCGGCCGGCTCCCGGCCGGCGGCGGCGGGCGGAGATCGACGCCCGCGCCCCGCACCCGACAAGCCCGCGATCGCAACCGACGGAGGTAGCCCGCACCGTGGCCCAGTTCATCTACGTCCTGGACAAGGCGCGCAAGGCGCACGGCGACAAGGTCGTGCTCGACAACGTGACGCTGAACTTCCTGCCGGGTGTCAAGATCGGGGTGGTCGGTCCGAACGGCGCCGGTAAGTCCAGCCTCCTCAAGATCATGGCAGGGCTGGACCGGCCGAGCAACGGCGAGGCCCGGCTCATGCCCGGCTACTCCGTCGGCATGCTCGCGCAGGAGCCGCCGCTCAACGACGCCAAGACGGTCCTCGGCAACGTCGAGGAGGCGGTCGCCGAGACCAAGGCCAAGCTGGAGCGGTTCAACAAGATCGCCGAGCAGATGGCCACGGACTACTCCGACGAGCTGATGGAGGAGATGGGCAAGCTCCAGGAGGAGCTGGACGCCTCCGACGCGTGGGACATCGACTCCAAGCTCGAACTCGCCATGGACGCGCTGCGCTGCCCGCCGCCGGACGCCGACGTCACCAAGCTCTCCGGTGGTGAGCGCCGCCGGGTGGCGCTGTGCAAGCTCCTGCTGGAGGCGCCGGACCTGCTGCTGCTCGACGAGCCCACCAACCACCTGGACGCGGAGAGCGTGCAGTGGCTGGAGCAGCACCTGGCCAAGTACGCCGGCACCGTCCTGGCGATCACCCACGACCGGTACTTCCTGGACAACGTGGCCAACTGGATCCTGGAGCTGGACCGCGGCCGGGCCTACCCGTACGAGGGCAACTACTCCACCTACCTGGAGAAGAAGGCCGCCCGGCTCTCCGTCGAGGGACGCCGCGACGCCAAGATGAAGAAGCGGCTGTCCGAGGAACTGGAGTGGGTCCGCTCGAACGCCAAGGCGCGGCAGACCAAGTCCAAGGCCCGCCTGGACCGCTACGACGAGATGGCCGCCGAGGCGGAGAAGACCCGGAAGCTGGACTTCGAGGAGATCCAGATCCCGCCGGGCCCGCGCCTGGGCAACACGGTCATCGAGGCGCAGAACCTCACCAAGGCGTTCGGTGACCGGGTGCTGATCGACGACCTGTCGTTCTCGCTGCCCCGCAACGGCATCGTCGGCATCATCGGCCCGAACGGCGTCGGCAAGACCACGCTGTTCAAGACCATCGTCGGGCTGGAGCAGCCGACCAGCGGCTCGGTCCGCGTCGGCGAGACCGTCTCGCTGTCGTACGTCGACCAGAACCGGCAGGGCCTCGACGGTGACAAGACCGTCTGGGAGGTCGTCTCCGACGGGCTGGACCACCTCATGGTGGGCAAGGTCGAGATGCCGTCCCGGGCGTACATCGCCGCGTTCGGCTTCAAGGGGCCGGACCAGCAGAAGCCGACGAAGGTGCTCTCCGGTGGCGAGCGCAACCGGCTCAACCTGGCGCTGACGCTGAAGATCGGCGGCAACGTGATCCTGCTCGACGAGCCGACGAACGACCTGGACGTGGAGACGCTGTCCAGCCTGGAGAACGCGCTGCTGGAGTTCCCCGGCTGCGCCGTGGTCATCTCCCACGACCGGATGTTCCTGGACCGGGTCGCCACGCACATCCTGGCCTGGGAGGGCGACGACCAGAACCCGGCCAAGTGGTTCTGGTTCGAGGGCAACTTCGAGGCGTACGAGAAGAACAAGGTCGACCGGCTCGGCGCCGAGGCGGCCCGTCCGCACCGGGTGACCTACCGCAAGCTCACCCGTGACTGACCGCTTCGTCTACCACTGCGCGTTGCGCTGGTCCGACCTGGACGCGTACGGCCACGTCAACAACGCCCGCTTCCTCACGCTCTACGAGGAGGCCCGGGTGGCGATGATGTTCGCCGGCGGCCGGGCGTGGGGAGTGGGCTCGTTCGCCGACGGGGTGGTCATCCGCCGGCACGAGGTCGACTACCTGCGCCCGGTCGACTACGCGCTCGGCCGGGCCAGCGCGGAGGCCGCCCCGACGGTACGGATCGAGCTGTGGGTGGACCAGATCAGGGCCGCCTCCTTCTCGGTCGCGTACGAGCTGTACGACGGCGACACGCTGGCCGGCACCGCCCGGTCGCTGCTGGTGCCGTTCGACCTGACGGCGCAGCGCCCGCGCCGGATCTCGCCGGAGGAGCGGGCGTTCCTGCTCCGCTACGCGCCGGGGCTGAGCGGATGACCGGGCACGGGTTGACCGGGACGGCCGACGCCGGGGCCTTCCTGGCCCGGCTGGTCCGGTTCGACCCGGCCACTGTGGTCCGGCTGCGCCCGGTGCCGGGCGCGGGCCGTACCGCCCTCTGGGCGAGGCTGCCGTGGGGCGTGCTCGTGGTCCGTACCGTGCCGGGCACCGCCCCCGGTGACGTCACGGTGGCGGCGGGGGAGCTGCTGGCCGAACTCTCCGCCGGGGGCGAGGCGCTTCCGGTACGCCGGGACGACGGCTGGCGGTGGCAGCTCCCACCGGCGGCGAGCCGGGCGGTGGAGGCGCTGCCCGGCGCCGAGCTGCGCCGGATCGCGGAGGCGGCGGCCGGGACGCTGCGCGAGGCGGCCACGCACGGCGTGGCGGGCCGCGCGGTCGGGCAGCGGGTGCTGCGGGACGCGCTGCTGGACCACGTCGCCGTGGTGGTGACCCCGGACGAGGCGCCGCGGACGCCGGTGGAGGTGTCGCAGCGACTGGTGCAGGCGTTGGTCCGGATGGGTTTCCTCGGTACCGGCGCGGACGACGTTCAGGTGCGGACGGCTGGTCGATGGGTCGGACTCGTCGGACCGTTCGGGGCGGCCTGGTCGCGGACCGTCGCCGATCTTGCACTCAGGCCGACGCCAGGTCATCCGAACGGATGACCCCGTGTCGGCCTTCCGGTTTGGGGCGGTCGTTGGGGGGATGCCTCAGGCCGCCTGTCCGGGTACCGTCCATCCTCGGATCCAACGCACCGTAGGCGTCCGGATCCGCTGGGGAGTGAGGTGCGCGAGCGATGCCGTGGTGGTCATGGCGCCCTGGTCCCGCCGCTGGCGGGGAGCCGGAGACTCGAAGCGGGACCACAGTGGATGACACCATCCGGGTCGGACCACCGGCCCCTCGCCAGCCGGGGGACGACGTGGCGCCGCCCGAGCGGCCGGTCCTCGCGGACATGCCGGCCACCGTCGCGCCGGTCACGCTGAGCCGGGTCTGCGACGCGCTCGACCTGCTCGACGTGCGCTATCTGGCCGACGGCGACGGCAACCTGCTGGCCATGTGGGAGCGGCACGCCGTGCTCGTCGCGCTGGAGGGCCCCGAGGACGAGATCCTCGTGATGCGGGCCCGTCCGCACGCGACGGTCCCGCCGGACTGGGCCGACCGGGCCTACCGCGTCGTGAACGAGTGGAACCACACCCGGCGCTTCTGCAAGGCGTACATCGGTGATCCGACCGAGCGCGGTCAGCTCCCGATCTACGCCGAGTTGCAGGTGCCGCTCGGCGCCGGCGCCCACGATGCGCTGCTGGTCGAGATGCTCGACTGCGGCGCCGCCGTCGCGGTGACGTTCGTCGACTGGCTGCACGACGAGGGCGCCCTGCTCTGACGCAGGCTCAGCCCGCGGCCGGGTTCTCCATCACGTTCACCATGAAGTAGGCGGCCCGCTCCAGGTAGTCCCAGAGCGCGGCGGCGAGCTGCGGCGGCAGGTCCAGCGTGTCCACCGCCCGGCGCATGTGGTGCAGCCAGGCGTCCCGCTCGGCCGCGCCGATCCGGAACGGGGCGTGCCGCATCCGCAGCCGCGGGTGGCCGCGCTGCTCCGAGTAGGTGTGCGGGCCACCCCAGTACTGGATGAGGAACAGGGTCAGCCGGTCCGCCGCCGGGCCCAGGTCCTCCTCCGGGTACATCGGCCGCAGCAGCGGGTCGTCGGCCACACCGGCGTAGAACTCGTCCACCAGCTTGCGGAAGGCCGGTTCACCGCCGATCGCCTCGAAGAGGGTCATCGACTCGCCTGGGGAAGTCACGCTTCCATCCTGCCAGGTGCGGCCCGGCACCCGCGCCCGCCCGCCGGGCGGCGCGGATCACGTCACCGCGTGCCGGCGTCGGCCGTGCTCCCGGTTCCGGTCACCGGACGCGGGGCCGGGCGCGTGCGCGTGCGCCGGTCCGCCACCGGCCGCCGATTCCGCGCGGGCGGCCGCGACGGCCTCGTGGATCACCTGCGGCCGGGGCCAGGCGAGCGCCGCCACCGACATGATCAGTACCCCCGCGGCGCTCCACACGCCGACCACCGACGGGACCGAGAAGCGCTCGGCGAGCGCGCCCGTGGCCAGCACTGCGGCGCCCTGGATGATCTGTGTGCCGCTGGCCATGACGCCGAACGCCCGGGCCCGGAAGCCGTCCGGGAGCGCCTGCACGAACAGGCCGTTGGCGACCGGGACGAGCCCGGCGACGGCGAAGCCGCACCCGGCGGCCAGCAGCGCCACCACCGCCGGCGGCGGGTTGAACAGCGCGGGTACGAGCGTCGCCGGCGCGATGATCATCAACGGTCGCATCAGCGTCAGCCGCCGGTCCGGGCCGACGAGCCGGCTGATGGTCAGCCCGCCGAGGATGTATCCGACCGGGACGGCGGCCATGATCAGACCTTGGGCGGTGCCGGCGTCCATCCGGCCGTCGGTCCGGTCGGCGGCCCAGCCCGCGGCCAGCCCCTCGGGGACGATCGAGAAGAGCATCGCGCTGAACACCAGCACCGCGATGGCGCGCAGTACCGGCCGCTCGAAGACGATCCGGAAGCCCTGGACGGTCTCCCGCAGCAGGTGGCTGCGGTGCACCTCGGTCATCGCCGGTGGCCGCTCGCGTACGCCGAAGCGGACGATCGCGGCCGACACGGCGAAGGTCACGGCGTTGACGAGCAGCGCGGTGTTCGGGTTGAGCGCCGCCACCGTGGCGCCGATCAGGTAGCCGACGACCTGGGCGGCCTGGCCGGCGCTGGTGAACGCGGACAGGCCCACGACCAGCCGGTCCCCGGTCAGGATGTGCGGCATCAACGCGGACCGCGCCGCCTGGCTCGGCGGGTTCGCGAGCGTGGCCAGGAAGATCAGCGCGAAGATCGACCAGGTCGGCATCCAGGGCATCGCGACCAGCGCCATCAGCGCCATCCGCAGCAGGTCGCAGATGACCATGACCCGGCGGTAGTGGTGCCGCTCGGCGAGCGCGGAGAGCAGTGGGCCGCCGACCAGCCAGGGGAGGTAGCTGGCGGCGAACGCGGCGGCGGAGAGCGCGACCGAATCGGTCTCGCGCAGCACGAGCACGGTGACCGCGGCGCGGGCCAGGTAGTCGCCCACCCAGGAGAGGGTGTTGGCGGCGAAGATGGCGCGGAACTCCGACTGACCGAAGACGTCCCGGAAGGTGGCCGGGGCCTCCCGGGCGGGTCGCGCGTCGGACACCGTCGCCTCCATCGTTCCTGGTCGACCACTTGTGATGGCCCGACCGGGAACCGTCGTCAGATCGATCGATCAGCGAGGACACGAGCACGCCCCCCGGTGGAGCGTGTGCACCGGATTCTGCCCGATCGTCTGACAACTGGCTAGGGCGAACGGATTGATCGTCGCATCTCCGACTGAACGAACGGACGATACCCGAGGGGCCGCGCGGTGCGGAACCCCGGAAATCGTCCGGCTCGTCCGGCGGCTCAGGTGGGTCCGCCGGTACCAGTCCCCTCGGCGGCGGGCGGCGCCGGCGGCTGGACCGGCAGGCCGGGGAACAGCCGGGCGGCCGCGATCTGCGCGACGATCCCCGAGTTCTCCAGCGCCTCCGCGAGGCGGCGGCGCAGCTCACGCCCGACCGCGAACTGCCCGTCCGCGGTGGTCTTGACGACGGTACGGATCACCGCGCCGTCGACAGTCATCTGCTCGACGCCCAGGACCTCCGGCTCCTCCACGATGCTCGGTGCCAGCTCCGGGTCCAGCGCCACCGACGCCGCCGCGGTACGCAGCACGGCGGTGGCCTCCTCGGTGCCGGCGAACCCGATCGGCAGGTCGACCACGACGAGCGCCCAGCCCTGGCTCTTGTTCCCGACGCGGACGATCTCGCCGTTGCGGATGTACCAGAGCACGCCCCGGCCGTCCCGGACCGTGGTGACCCGCAGCCCGACCGCCTCGACCACGCCTGTCGCCTCGCCCAGGTCGACCGTGTCGCCGACGCCGTACTGGTCCTCGATCAGCATGAACAGGCCGGCGATCAGATCCTTGACCAGGCTCTGCGCGCCGAAACCGAGCGCCACGCCGGCGATGCCCGCGCTCGCCAGCAGCGGGGCCAGGTCGAAGCTGAACTCCTTGAGCACCATCAGCAGCGCGATGCCGAAGACGAACGCGGTGACCATGCTGCGCAGCACCGACCCGATCGCCTCCGCCCGCTGCCGCCGCCGCTCCGGCACGAACTGGTCCGGGTCGATCGCGGCACTGGGGATCCGCTCGCGCAGCGGGCGCAGCATGGTCGGCACCGCGCCGTCGGTGGTGGTCCGTACCAGCCGGTTGATGGTCCGGTGCAGCGCCCACCGGGCGGCCACCGCGAGCAACAGGATCAGCGCCACCCGCAGCGGCTTGAACAGGATCCAGTAGCTGCTCTCGGCGAACCAGGCGGAGTTCGTCACTCGGTACACCCACTCGCAGGAGCTGCTGCCCTGGCAGTCCGGCTTCCGGTCGGAGACGGCGGCCAGCACGGCGGAGATCAGGTCGGAGACGTTCACTCTGCTTTCGTACCGCACGCCGGGCGGGCGACGGACACCGCCACCTCGGCGAAGTGTCGCTACCCGGGGGGTAGCCCCGGATTAGTACGTGCAATCCGGGGCGCGATCAGGGACTATTGGCGCAACGGACGTCGGTGATCCGGCCGGCGTCGGAGCCGTTCCGCGCTGTCCGCGGGGCGGTTCCGGCGCAGACGAGGCGGGAGCGACTGGACCGGGAGGGTGAGCGCGATGCCTGACATACGACCCACGGCGGGCTCCGGTGCACTCGTTCTCAACGCCACCTACGAGCCCCTGTGCGTCGTGTCGGTGCGTCGTGCCGCGATCCTCGTCCTCTCCGCCAAGGCGGTCTGCGTCGCCGACGGCGAGGGCATCCTGCACAGCGCGCGCAACGCGTTACCGGTGCCCTCGGTGGTGCGCCTGACCCGCTACGTCCGGGTGCCATACCGCACCCACGTCGGGTTGTCCCGGCGGGCGGTGTTCGCCCGCGACGGGTGGCGGTGCGCGTACTGCCGGGGGCCGGCCGAGACCATCGACCACGTCTTCCCGCGCAGCCGGGGCGGCCGGCACGCCTGGGAGAACGTGGTCGCCGCGTGCGCGCGGTGCAACCACACCAAAGGCGACAAGACGCCCGCCGAGCTGGGCTGGCGGCTGCACCACCTGCCGGCCGCGCCCAAAGGAGCCGCCTGGCGGGTGCTCGGGCACCGCGCCCCCGACCCGCGCTGGGCGGACTGGCTCGACCTGCGCGAGCCCGAGCCCGAGGCGGCCTGACCCGCCCGCTCAGCGCGCCTTGACGAGCGCGGCGTAGACGACCAGGTTGTCCGCGTACCCGGTCTCGCCGCCCACCCAGCGCCCGCCGCAGGTGATCAGCCGCAGGTTGGGCCGGCTGAAGTCGCCGTAGACGTCCTCCACCGGCAGCTTCTCCTTGCCGTACCGCTCGATCGACGTCACCTCGAACACCGCCACCGAGCGGTCCTCGCGGGTCACCTCGATCCGGTCGCCGTCGTCGAGGTCCTTCAGCCCGTGGAACACGGCCGGCCCGGTGGTGGTGTCCACGTGCCCGACGAGCACCGCCGGGCCGTACTGACCGGGCGTGGGGCCCTGGTCGTACCAGCCGACCTCGCCGGCGCGCTCCACGTCCGGCACCGCGATGCTGCCGTCGGGCGCGATGCCGACCCGGTGCACCGGCGCGCGCAGGTTCAGCTTGCCGATGCTCAGGTCCGTCGGCGGGCTGGCCGGCAGGACCGGGAACTTCTTCGGCGGCGGGCGCAGGCCGGCCACGATCCGGTCCGGCAGCACGCTGACGCCGGTCACCCGCTCCACGCCGAGCATCGCGACGATCAGGGCCATCACGCTCGCCACCAGGAGCACCGGGACACCCGGGTTGCGGCTCGGAGCGTACCGGCGGGTGGTGGTCCCGGCCGCGCGGGCCGGGACCGGCCGGGACTGCGGGTCGGCGGTGGCGACGCTGGCCGAGAACGCGTGCCCGGCGACGTGGGCGAACCGGCGGGCGGCGCGGGACGTCAGCCGCAGCGCGGCCCGGAGCCGGCCGGCGCGCTGTCGCGACCGGCGGCCGGGACGGGCGGCGTCGCGGCGTCTGCGGTCCGCCGCCGGGCCGGTACGGTCCCGGCGGCGCGATGAGCGGGCCATTGCGGCACCTCTCGTCAGGCACGGCCGCCGGTCTTGCGGCGGGCGCTCACACCGGCCACCACTGCCACCGCGACCAGACCGCCGACGAGCAGCAGCGAACCGGTGCCCCGGCTACCCGCGGTGCCACCGCCGCCGGTCGCCGGTCCCTTGCTCGGCTGCGCCATGTTGAGCACGGTGAGCATGGTCGAGGCGGTGTTGCCGTTGGAGCAGTCCAGGTTCACCGGGTAGTCGCCGGGCGCCTTGTTGCCGGGCACGGTGACCGAGCCGGTGAGGAACCCGTTGTCCGGCCGCAGCGTCACCCGCCCGAAAGCGTCCGAGGTGACCTGCGCCTGGCGGTTGTTGCTGTTGTCGCAGCCGGCCCGCAGGGTGACCCGGGAACCGGCCTGGACGCTGTTCGGCGTCACCTCGATGAACACGCTCTCGCCGGCCCGGGCCGGCGGCGCGGTGGTCAGGACGAACGCGGCCACCAGGCCGAACAGGCCCAACAGGGACGACAACGCACGATGTGACAGGAGCCCTCGCATGGTTCCCCCCTCCCGGCGCGACGGTGCGCCGGACCACTGACGGGCAGCGGCGCCTGCTTTCCCGGAGGGCGGGGGAAGCTAACGGGGCGCCTTGACCACGGGGTGCCAGGCCAGCGGGGTGGAGAGCACCATCGTGCTGGACGGCTGCCCGTACGGCGCGAGGCGGTCGATGACCTCCTCGAACTCGCCCATGTTCGTGGCGGCGACCTTGAGCATGCTGCACGCGTCACCGGTGATCCGGTGGATCTCCATGATCTCCGGCCAGCCCGCGACGTCGGGGTCGTTGAGGATGCAGCGCGCGCCGTAGCAGGACATCCGGATCAGGGCGAGCACCGTCCGCCCGGCCCGGGTGAGGTCGACGTGGGCGTGGTAGCCGGTGATCACACCGGCTTCCTCCAGCCGCCGGACCCGCTCGGCCACAGCGGGCGGCGACAGGTGGACCCGGCGGGACAACTCGCTGTACGACAGCCGGGCGTCGGCCTGGAGCTCGCGCAGCAGCGCCCAGTCCATGTCGTCCACGCGCGGACCTTCCTTTCGTGAAGACGGCGACGCGAGATGGTTTCGGTTCGCGAAGTGAGACCACCATACCGCCGTTGAACAGGCATTCCATTCGGCCGCCCACCAGCGGGATCATGACGTCTACCCCGCGCACGGACGGAGAATGACTGTGGAACAGACGACGGCGGTGCGCCCGGTAACCCCCCAGGAACGGGCGGCTCGGGCGGCGCGCAACGGCGGCGAGCCGACGCTGGAGTTCGCCGACCGCGTGCCGTACGACGCGTACGTGCGGGCCAGCACGCTGCACCGGCTCCAGGAGCCGCTCAGCGACGACCCGGGCGAGATGTCCTTCCTGATGGTCAGCCAGATCATGGAGCTGTACTTCGGCCTGACCTGCCACGAGCTGCGGCACGCCAAGCGCGAGCTGCGCGAGGACCGGATCTGGGAGGCCCTGCCCCCGCTGCGCCGCGCCGCCCTGCACCTGGAAGGGCTCAACGCCGCCTGGCACGGCCTGCGCTGGATGAGCCCGGCCGACTTCAACCGCTTCCGCGACCGGCTCGGCGAGGGCTCCGGCTTCCAGTCCGCCATGTACCGGCAGCTGGAGTTCCTGCTCGGCCTGCGCGACCGGGCGCTGATCCGCCCGTTCCGCCGGCAGACCGAGGTGTACGACGAGCTGACCGCCGCGCTCGCCACGCCGAGCCTCTGGGACGAGGTGGTGGCGCTGCTGGCCCGCAAGGGCTTCGACGTGCCGGCCGAGCTGCTGTCGCGGGACGTGAACGCCGAGCACGAGGGACACCCGGCGATCGAGGCGGCCTGGGTCCGGATCTACGGCGACAACGGGCCGGACAACCACCTGCGCCTGCTCGGCGACGCGCTGACCGAGATCGCCGAGGAGTTCGGCGACTGGCGCTGGAACCACGTCAAGGCCGTCCAGCGCACGATGGGCGCCAAGGTCGGCAGCGGCGGGTCCGCCGGACTGGCATGGTTGCAGCGCAGTATGGCCCGGGTGGTCTTCCCGGAGCTGTGGTCGGCCCGCACCGCGATGTGACGAGAGAGAACAGCATGCACACCCCCGAGAACGAAGCCCTCCGCCGCGACGCCGCAGACCCCGGCCACCGGCACCTGTTCCACATCCCACCCGCCGACGGCGGGCGCTACCCGGACACGGCGTACCTGGCGGGTAACTCGCTCGGCCTCCAGCCGCGGGCCACCCGGGACGAACTCCTCGCCGACCTGGACGCCTGGCAGCGCCTGGGCGTCGAGGGGCACCTGGAGTCGGAGCGGCCCTGGCTGCCGTACCACGAGCTGCTGACCGCACCGGCCGCCCGCCTGGTCGGCGCGCTGCCCGCGGAGACCGTGGTGATGAACTCCCTCACGGTGAACCTGCACCTGCTGATGGTCAGCTTCTACCGGCCGGCCGGCGAGCGCACCCGCATCGTCATCGAGGACAGCGCGTTCCCCTCGGACAGCTACGCCGTGCGCAGCCAGGCCCGCTTCCACGGCCTGGACCCGGACACCACTGTGGTACGCCTCAAGCCACGCCCCGGCTCGGACACGCTCGGCACCGAGGACGTGCTGGACTTCCTGGCCCGCGAGGGTCACACGGTGGCGCTGCTGATGCTCGGCGGCGTGAACTACCTGACCGGCGAGCTGATGGACATCCCGGCCATCACCGCCGCCGGGCGCGCCGCGGGCGCCGTCGTCGGCTGGGACCTGGCGCACGCCGCCGGCAACGTGCCGCTGGCGCTGCACGACTGGGACGTGGACTTCGCCGCCTGGTGCTCGTACAAGTACCTCAACTCCGGCCCCGGCGCGCTGGGCGGTGTCTTCGTCCACGAGCGGCACCTCGGCGACCCGTCGATCCCGCGGTTCGAGGGCTGGTGGAGCACCGAGGCGGCCACCCGGTTCGAGATGACCCCGGTGTCCCGGCCGCCGGCCACCGTCGAGGCGTGGCAGATCTCCAACCCGCCGATCTTCGCGATGGGCCCGGTGCGTACGTCGCTGGAGCTGTTCGACTCCGTCGGCATGCCGGCGCTGCGCGAGCGCAGCCTGCGGCTCACCGCCTTCCTGGAGCAGCTGCTCGACGAGGTGACGCCGGGCCGCCCGCTGACAGTGGTCACCCCGCGCGACCCGGCTCGCCGCGGCTGCCAGCTCTCCGTGCGGATCGGGGTGGGTAGCGCCAACGAGCTGACCAAGCGGCTGCGGCACGAGCACGGCGTGGTCGCCGACGCCCGGGAGCCGGACATCGTCCGGTTCGCGCCGGTGCCGCTGTACTCCACGTACCACGACTGCTGGCGGGTCGCCGAGGCGCTGGCCGCGACGTTCGACAAGGAGGGCTCGTGAGCGTGACGAGTGAGCGTGACGAGATCGCTGTCGTCGGCGCCGGGCTGGCCGGCTGTCTGCTGGCCTGCTACCTGGCCCGGCGCGGCTACCCGGTGGCCCTCTACGAACGGCGGCCCGACCCGCGTACCGGCACGGTCGAGCGGGGCCGGTCGATCAACCTGGCGCTGTCCGAGCGCGGCCTGGACGCGCTGCGCCGCATCGGCCTGGAGGACGAGGTCATGGCGGACGCGCTGCCGATGCGCGGCCGCATGATCCACCCGGTCGAGGGCGAGCCGGAGTTCCAGTCCTACAGCGGCTCCGGGGACCGGGCGATCAACTCGATCAGCCGGGGCGCGCTGAACAACGCGCTGCTCGACGCCGCCGCCGCGCTGCCGAACGTGCGCGTCGCGTTCGACCACCGGCTGGTCGGGCTCGACCCGCTCGGCGGTGAGATGACGTTCGAGACGCCGCAGGGCAAGGTCACCGCCACCGCCTCGGTCATCCTCGGCGCCGACGGCGCCGGCTCCGCGGTGCGCGGGCAACTGCTCGCGTACGGGGGCCTGACCGAGAGCCTGGACTTCCTCGACTACGGCTACAAGGAGCTGACCATCCCGCCGCTGGGCGGGGAGTTCGCGCTCGACCCGGGCGCGCTGCACATCTGGCCGCGCGGCACCTCGATGATGATCGCGCTGCCGAACCCGGACCGTTCCTTCACCTGCACGCTGTTCTGGCCCACCCACGGCACCCGCAGCTTCGCGTCGCTGAGCAGCCCGGCGGCGATCGAGCGGTTCTTCGCCACGCACTACCCGGACCTGGTCCCGCTCGCGCCGAACCTGGTCGACGACTACCAGCACAACCCGGTCGGTGTGCTCGGCACGGTCCGCTGCACGCCGTGGCAGGTGGCCGGCCGGGTCGGCCTGGTCGGCGACGCCGCGCACGCCATCGTGCCGTTCTACGGCCAGGGCGCGAACTGCGCGTTCGAGGACGTGGTCGAGCTGGACCGCTGCCTCGACGAGTGCGACGACGAGTGGGCCGCCGCGCTTCCGCTGTTCCAGCACCGCCGTCAGGACAACGCCGAGGCGATCGCCCGGATGGCGCTGGCGAACTTCGTGGAGATGCGGGACAAGGTCGCCTCCCCGGTGTTCCGCACCCGCAAGCAGGTCGAGCACGCGCTAGAGCGCGCACTGCCCGGCCGCTACGTCTCCCAGTACGAGCTGGTCTCGTTCTCCACCACCCCGTACGCGCAGGTGCGCCGGCGGGTGCGCGCGCAGTACGCGGTGGTCGGCGCGGTAGCGGCCGGCGCGGTCGCGCTGCTGGCCGGTGGGGTCCGCGCGGCACTGGGGAGGCGGCGATGACGCTCTGGGATCCCCGGCTGATGACCGGTCACGCGCCGCACGGCCCCGGCCTGCTGCGCAACTTCGTCGGCGGTGAGTTCGTCGACGCCGGTTCCCGGTTCACCAAGCGCAGCCCGGTCACCGGCGAGCCGGTGTTCGAGGTGGTCGAGGCGTCGCAGTCGACAGTGGACGACGCGGTCGCGGCGGCCCGGTCGGCGTTGCGCGGCCCGTGGGGCCGGATGGGGGAGCGGGAACGCGCCGAGGTGCTGCGCCGGGTCGCCGACGAGCTGGAACGGCGCTTCGACGACCTGGTCGCCGCCGAGGTCGCGGACACCGGCAAGGCCATCTCGCAGGCCCGGACGCTCGACATCCCGCGCGGCGCGGCCAACTTCCGGGCGTTCGCCGAGATCGTGGCCACCGCGCCCACCGAGTCGTTCACCACAGTCACCCCGGCCGGGGGCCGGGCGCTGAACTACGCGGTCCGCAAGCCGGTCGGCGTGGTCGCGGTGATCGTGCCGTGGAACCTGCCGCTGCTGCTGCTCACCTGGAAGGTCGCCCCGGCTCTGGCCTGCGGCAACGCCGTGGTGGTCAAGCCCAGCGAGGAGACTCCCGCCTCGGCCACGCTGCTGGCCGAGGTGATGGCCGCGGCGGGCGTGCCGGACGGCGTGTTCAACCTGGTGCACGGCTTCGGCCCCGGCTCGGCCGGCGAGCACCTGACCCGGCACCCGGGCGTGGACGCGATCACGTTCACCGGCGAGTCGGCGACCGGCAGCGCGATCATGCGCGCCGCCGCCGACGGGGTGAAGGCGGTCAGCTTCGAGCTGGGCGGCAAGAACGCCGGCCTGGTGTTCGCCGACGCCGACCTGGACGCGGCGGTCGCCGGTTCGGTGCGGTCCAGCTTCACCAACGGCGGCCAGGTGTGCCTGTGCACCGAGCGCATCTACGTGCAGCGGCCGGTGTTCGAGGAGTTCACCGCGCGGCTGGCCGAGCGCGCCGGCGAGCTGGCGTACGGCTGGCCGGACGACGAGGCGACGGCGAACATGCCGCTCATCTCGCACGGGCACCGGGACAAGGTGCTCGGCCACTACGCGCTGGCCCGTACCGAGGGCGCCGAGGTGCGCGCCGGTGGCGGCACGCCGCGCTTCGGCGACGGCCGCGACGGCGGGGCGTACGTGCAGCCGACTGTGCTCACCGGCCTGGGCGCGGACGCCCGCACCAACCAGGAGGAGATCTTCGGCCCGGTGGTGCACGTCGCGCCGTTCGACGACGAGGACGAGGCGTTCGCGCTCGCCAACGGCACCGCCTACGGCCTGGCGGCGACGGTGTGGACGCGGGACGTGGGCCGGGCGCACCGGGCCGGCGCCCGGCTCGACGCCGGCATCGTCTGGGTGAACACCTGGTTCCTGCGCGACCTGCGCACCCCGTTCGGCGGGGTGAAGGCGTCGGGCGTGGGCCGCGAGGGAGGCGTGCACTCGCTCGACTTCTACTCCGAACTCACAAACGTCTGCGTGGACCTCACATGAGCGCGCGTGGGCAGAATGGCCGGAATCCCCAGCGACGTAAGCGAGGAGCCGCCATGACCGTGGACATCGAGGCCGCCAATCGGGAACTGGCAGTGGCCCGGCAGGACGGGAAGCCCTGCCCGCCGCTGCGCGGCCGGCTGCTGCCCGAGGGCGACATCGAGGCCGCGTACCAGGTGCAGCAGGTCTACACCCGGCAGCGGCTGGGCAAGGGGCACCGTCGCGTCGGCGCGAAGATCGGTCTGACGTCGCGGACCGTCCAGGAGAGCTTCGGCGTCTTCCAGCCCGACTTCGGGGTGCTCTTCGACGACATGGCCGTCGGTGACGGCGTCGAGGTGCCGATCGACCGGCTGCTCCAGCCGCGGGTGGAGGCGGAGATCGCCTTCGTGCTCGGCGCGGACCTGCCGGACGAGCGGGTCACCACTGTCGACCTGATCCGGGCGGTGGACCACGTGCTGCCGGCCATCGAGATCGTCGACTCGCGGATCGCGGACTGGGACATCTCTATCGTGGACACGGTGGCGGACAACGCCTCCAGCGGGCTGTTCGTGCTCGGCACCGCGCCCCGGCGGCTCGCCGACGTCGATCTGCGGCTGTGCGGCATGGTGCTGGAGCACGCCGGTGAGCCGGTCTCGGTCGGCGCGGGCGCGGCCTGCCTCGGCAATCCGCTGCACGCGTTGCAGTGGCTGGCCGCGACCATGGCCCGGGCGGGCGACCCGCTCAAGACCGGTGACGTGGTGCTCTCCGGCGCGCTCGGCCCGATGGTGCCGGTCACGCCCGGCGCCGCGTACGAGGCGCGCATCTCGGGGCTCGGCTCGGTGCGTACCTGTTTCTCCTCGGAGGGAACGTCATGACTGTCGGAGTGGCGGTGCTCGGGTCGGGCAACATCGGCACCGACCTGATGATCAAGGTGTTGCGGCTCAGTGAGAGCCTGCGCATGGTGGCGATGGCCGGTATCGACCCGGCCTCGGACGGTCTGGCCCGGGCCCGCCGCCTCGGCGTGACCACCACCGCCGAGGGCGTCGACGGCCTCGTGGCGCTGCCCGAGTTCGCGGACGTCCAGCTCGTCTTCGACGCCACCTCGGCCGGCGCGCACAAGCGGCACGACGAGGTGCTGCGGGCGCACGGCCGCACCGTCGTCGACCTGACGCCCGCGGCGATCGGCCCGTACGTGGTGCCGCCGGTGAACCTCGACGAGCACCTGGGCGAGCCGAACGTCAACATGGTGACCTGCGGCGGCCAGGCGACGGTGCCGATCGTGCACGCGGTCGGCCGGGTCACGCCCGTCGCGTACGGCGAGATCGTCGCCTCGATCGCCTCGAGGTCGGCCGGGCCCGGCACCCGGGCCAACATCGACGAGTTCACCGAGACCACCGCCCGCGCCATCGAGGTGGTCGGCGGCGCCGAACGCGGCAAGGCCATCATCGTGCTGAACCCGGCCGACCCGCCGCTGCTCATGCGCGACACCGTCTACTGCCTGTGCCCGGACGCCGACGCCGACCGGGTGAAGATCGCCGCCTCGGTGGCCGACATGGTGGCCGCCGTGCAGGAGTACGTGCCCGGCTACCGGCTCAAGCAGGACGTGCAGTTCGACGCCGTGGACACGTACGCGCCGGTGCTCGGCCGGCACTTCACCGGCCTCCAGGTGTCGGTGTTCCTGGAGGTCTCCGGCGCCGGGCACTACCTGCCCGCGTACGCCGGGAACCTGGACATCATGACGTCGGCCGCGCTGCGTACCGCGGAGCGGCTGGTGGCGCTGCGTTCCCCGGAGGGGGCATCCCGATGACCGACCTCTACATCCAGGACGTGACGCTGCGCGACGGCATGCACGCCATCGGGCACCGCTACACGGTCGACCAGGTGCGTACCATCGCCGCCGCGCTCGACGCCGCAGGTGTGGCGGCGGTCGAGGTGGCGCACGGCGACGGCCTGGCCGGTTCCAGCGTCAACTACGGGCACGGCGCCGCCGCCGACGCGGACTGGATCGCCGCCGCCGCCGAGGTGCTGACCACCGCGCGGCTCACCACGCTGCTGCTGCCGGGCATCGGCACCATCGCCGACCTGAAGGCGGCCAAGGCGCTCGGCGTGACCAGCGTCCGGATCGCCACGCACTGCACCGAGGCGGACATCTCCGCCCAGCACATCGCGTGGGCCCGGGAGAACGACATGGACGTCTCCGGGTTCCTCATGATGTCGCACCTCAACGACCCGGCCGGGCTGGCCGCGCAGGCCAAGCTCATGGAGTCGTACGGCGCGCACTGCGTCTACGTCACCGACTCGGGCGGCCGGCTGCTGATGTCGGACGTGGCGCAGCGCGTCGACGCGTACCGGCAGGTGCTGGAGCCCGAGACGCAGATCGGCATCCACGCGCACCACAACCTGTCGCTGGGTGTGGCGAACAGCGTGCTCGCGGTCGAGCACGGCCGGATCCTCGGCGACGGCCCGCCCGGCTCGCCGTCCGGGCGGACCGTCCGGGTGGACGCGTCGCTTGCCGGCATGGGCGCCGGCGCGGGCAACGCGCCGCTGGAGGTCTTCGTCGCGGTCGCCGAGCTGCACGGCTGGAAGCACGGCTGCGACGTGTTCGCGCTGATGGACGCCGCCGACGACCTGGTCCGCCCGTTGCAGGACCGGCCGGTCCAGGTGGACCGGGAGACGCTCTCCCTGGGGTACGCGGGCGTCTACTCCAGCTTCCTGCGCCACGCCGAGCGGGCCTCGGCCAAGTACGGCGTGGACGTCCGCTCGATCCTGGTCGAGCTGGGCCGTCGCCGGATGGTCGGCGGCCAGGAGGACATGATCGTGGACGTGGCACTGGACCTGGCGAGCAAGGAGACCTCATGATCGGGCCGGACATCGCCGGCATCGCGGAGAAGCTGGGCGCGGCGGCCGACGACGCCACCGCGATCCCGCAGCTCGCCGCCGAGACCGGACTCGACGTCGACGCCGCGTACGCGGTGCAGACCGCGCTGGTGCAGCGCCGCCTCGACCGGGGTGAGCGGCTGGTCGGCCTCAAGATGGGGCTCACCAGCAAGGCCAAGATGGCGCAGGTCGGCGTGGACGAGGTGATCTGGGGCCGGCTGACCGACGTGATGCGGGTGCCCGACGGCGGCGGCGTCGACGTCGGCGACTTCATCCACCCCCGGGTCGAGCCGGAGGTGGCGTTCCTGCTGGACCGGCTGCCCGACCCGGGCGAACCGGTCGGCTCGTTCACCCGTGCCGTACGCGCCGTCGCCCCGGCGATCGAGCTGATCGACTCGCGGTACGCGAACTTCACCTTCTCGCTACCGGATGTGATCGCCGACAACACCTCGGCCGCCGCGTTCGTGGTCGGACCGTGGTCGCCGGTGCCGGACGGGCTGGACAACCTCGGCGTGCTGCTGGAGATCGACGGGCGGGTGGCGCAGGTCGGCTCGACCGCCGCCATCCTCGGCGACCCGCGCCGCGCGCTGGACGAGGGCCTGCGGCTGGCCGGCCGGCACGGCGTACGGCTGCGCAAGGGCTGGGTGTTCCTGGCCGGTGCGGCCACCGCCGCGGTGCCGCTGCGCCCCGGCGCGCACGTGCGGGCCACTGTGGAGAAGCTGGGTTCCGCCTCCCTGAAGGCCCTCCCATGACCGCCCGGGTGGTGGCCGGGAAGGCCGTGCCGCGGGGCGCGTTCCCGCACGTCAAGGTCGCCGGCGGGTTCGTCTACGTCTCCGGTACGTCGTCGCGCCGGCCGGACAACACGTTCGCCGGGGTGTCGGTGGACGAGTTCGGCACCACCGACCTGGACATCCGGGAGCAGACCCGGGCCGTGGTCGAGAACATCCGTGACCTGCTCCGCTCGGTCGGCGCGGACCTGAGCGACCTGGTGCAGGTCACCAGCTACCTGGTCAACATGAACGACTTCGGCGGCTACAACGAGGTGTGGGCGGAGTTCTTCGACGCCACCGGGCCGACCCGGACCACAGTCGCCGTGCACCAACTTCCGCACCCGCATCTGCTGATCGAGATGCAGGCCGTCGCCCTACTTCCGTCGGGAGGTTCCCATGAGTGAGATCGCCGAGCCGTTCAGCTTCTCCGGCTGGATCGGCGAGAACCAGCACCTGCTCAAGCCCCCGGTGGGCAACAAGGAGATGCTGCCCGGCAGCGACGACTTCATCGTCATGGTGGTGGGCGGCCCGAACCAGCGCACGGACTTCCACGTCGACCCGTACGAGGAGTTCTTCTACCAGGTCAAGGGCAACATGCACATCAACCTGATGCTGCCCGAGGGTCCGCGTACGGTGCACGTGCGCGAGGGGCAGATGTGGATGCTGCCGCGCAACACCCCGCACTCGCCGCAGCGCCCCGAGGCCGGCTCGATCGGCATGGTGATCGAGCGGGTCCGCGAGGAGGGCACGCTGGAGAAGTTCCAGTGGTACTGCGGCGAGTGCCACCACAAGGTGCACGAGGTGGAGTTGCAGGTCCGCGACATCGCCGCCGACCTGCCCCCGGTCTTCGCCGCGTTCTACGCCGACGAGAAGGCCCGCACCTGCGACAACTGCGGCGCGCTGCACCCGGGCAAGGGCTGACGCGTGCCGGTCGTGGACGTGCACACGCACGTCGTACCGAAGGGGTGGCCGGACCTCGCCGCGGCGTGCGGCGGGTCCGGCTGGCCCTGGCTGCGGGTGGACTCCGAGCGCGCCGCCATGATCATGGTGGGGGAGACGGAGTTCCGCCCGGTCGGCGCGCAGTGCTGGGACGCGCCGACCCGGCTCGCCGACATGGACGCCGACGGCGTGGACGTGCAGGTCGTGTCGCCCACCCCGGTGTTCTTCAGCTACGACCGCCCGGCCGACCAGGCGGTCAAGGTGGCCCGGATCTTCAACGACCTCACGCTCGAGGTCACCGCGGCCGGTAATGGGCGGCTGGTGCCGTTCTGCCAGGTGCCGTTGCAGGACCCGGACGCGGCCTGCGCCGAGCTGGACCGCTGCCTGTCGGCCGGGCACGCCGGGGTGGAGATCGGAAACCACGTCGGTGACCGGGATCTGGACGACGCGGGCATCGTGCAGTTCCTGACCCACTGCGCCGAGGTCGGCGCGCCGGTGTTCGTGCACCCGTGGGACATGCCCGGCGGCCCCCGGCTGGACCGGTGGATGGCGCGCTGGCTGACCGGGATGCCGGCCGAGACGCACCTGTCGGTGCTCGCGCTGATCCTCGGCGGCGTGTTCGACCGGGTGCCGGACACGCTGCGGATCTGCTTCGCGCACGGCGGCGGCAGTTTCCCGTTCTGGCTGGGCCGCGCCGACAACGCCTGGCACCGCCGCGGCGACCTGGTACGCGGCGCGTCGAGCGCACCGCCCAGCTCGTACGTCGACAGGTTCCACGTCGACTCGGTGGTCTTCGAACCGGCCGCGCTGCGGCTGCTCGTGGACACCATGGGCGCCGAGCGGGTGCTGCTCGGCAGCGACTACCCGTACCCGCTGGGGGAGCGGCCCGTCGGCGACGTGGTGCACCGGGCGGACTTCCTCACCGGCGCGCAGCGGGACGCGCTGCTCGGCGGCAACGCGCTGCGGTTCCTCGGCCGCTGAAGCCGGCGCGGGTGCGTCCGTCGTCTCCCTAGTGCCGACGGACGCACCCGGCGCTGCTCAGGAGTGCGGGCAGGTGTCCCGGTACTCCTCGATCGCGGTGCCCCGGGGCGCGGGGCAGAGGAACTGCTCGTAGCGGGTGTCGTCGTCGACGAACCGCTTGAGCCACGAGATGCTGTACTTCGCGACCGTCACGTTCGACGAGGTCGGCGCGGAGTGGCCGGCCGCGTTCAACTCCAGGTACGCCTTGTCCAGGGTGGCCGGCAGGCTGGTGTAGAACGGCTCCGAGTGCGACGACACCGGCGCCACCGTGTCGTTCTCGGCGCCGATGACGAGCGTCGGCACGCGTACCGTCGACCAGTTCTTCGTGGAGTGCCAGCCGGTCAGCGGGATCGCCGCCTGGAGCGCAGGCCGGGCGTTCGCCGCCGACAGGCTGCCGCCGCCGCCCATCGAGTGCCCCATCACCGCGAGCCGGTTGCGGTCGATCCGGGTACGCACCGTGCTGGTGGTGGTCAGGTAGTCCAGGGCGGCCAGAAGCTGGGTGCCGCGGCTGGCCGGCTGGTCGTAGACGGAGAGGGTGTCGATGGTGATGACCACGAAGCCCTGCGACGCCAGCCGTGGCCCGAGCCAGGAGACCGCCGACTGGCCGGCGGTGAAGCCGGGGGAGATCGCCACCGCGCCGAACGTACCCTCGGCGGTGCTGGTCGGGTAGTAGATCGTGCCGCCGCGGAAGCCGCTGACGCTCGACGCGGAGACGGTGGTCTGGGCGATGGCGAACGGCCCTCGGGTGGCCTCGATGGAGGCGGTGGTGGGCGCGGGGCCGCGCTCGTAGGGGTTCGCGGCCAGCGCGGCCGCTGGCCCGCCGTCGCCGGCCCCGGCCGGTGCCACCGGCAGGGCGGCGAGGCCGGCGGCGGTCAGGGCGAGGGCGAGCAGGGGGCGCAGGGCGCGCGGAAGCAGGGACGGACGGGCCGGTGTGCCGGGTGGGTGGTGCACGGCGTGCTCCTCGGGGTGGTGGGGCGGCGTTCATCGAGTTGCGTCGATCTGCACATCCTGCGCGCACCGCCCGCCCGGCGGACCATCCCGAACCGGTCATGTCACCCGGATATGGACCGGCTGCCGCCGGCCGGATCACCCGGTTACGGACCGGCTGCCGCCGGCCGGACGTGTCGCCCGGCCTCCCGGCCGCCGGACCGGCAGGATGGACGGCATGGCCGAGCCGCACGACCTGACCGCGCTGGAACAGGCCGCCGCGATCCGCCGGGGCGAGCTGTCCAGCCTGGAACTGGTCGAGCACCACCTGCGCCGGGTCGACGCGCTCGGCGACACCGTCGGCGCGTTCGTCACCGTCACCGCCGAACAGGCTCGGGCCGCCGCCCGCGCCGCCGACGCGGTCGCGGCCGAGGAACGCTGCCCGCTGCACGGCGTGCCGACCGCGATCAAGGACCTCACGCTCACCGCCGGGGTCCGCACCACCTTCGGCTCCGCCGCCTTCGCCGACTTCGTCCCACCGGTCGACGCCGACGTGGTCCGCCTCCTGGCCGACGCCGGCCTGGTCAGCCTCGGCAAGACCACCACCTCGGAACTGGGCTGCTCGCTCTACTCGGAGGGACTGGTGGCGCCGCCGGCCCGCAACCCGTGGGACCTCGCGTACACCGCGGGCGGGTCCAGCGGCGGTGCGGCCGCAGCGGTCGCCGCCGGGCTGGTGCCTGTGGCGCAGGGCTCCGACGGTGGCGGCTCGCTGCGCATCCCGGCCGCGCTCTGCGGGCTGGTCGGCTACAAACCCAGCCGGGGCGTGGTCTCCGGCGGGCCGCTCGGCTTCGGCGGCTTCGGGCTGCCGGTGAACGGGCCGATCGGCCGTACCGTCGCCGACGTGGCCGCGCTGCTCGACGTGCTCGCCCGCCCGGTGCCCGGCGAGCCGTACCTGCCGCCGGCCGCGCCCGCCGGCGGCTACCTCGGCGTCACCCGCGCCGCCCACGCCACCGGCCCCGGCCGGCTGCGCGTCGGCCGCTTCACCACGCCCATGCTCGCCGACGAACCGGTCCACCCGGACTGCGTGGCCGCCGTCGACCGGGCCGCCGCGCTGCTCACCGACGCCGGCCACGAGGTGGTCGACGTCCCCGCGCCGCTCGGCCCCGAGGCGTGGCCGCTGTTCGAGACCGTCTGGTACGCGCTGGCGGTCACCCCCGTCCCGGCCGGACGGGAGGGCGACCTGCTGCCGCTGACCCGGTACCTGCGTGAGCGCGGCGAGGCGCTCGGCGCGGCCCGGCTGATGGCCGCGCTCGGCGAACTCCAGGCGCAGGTACGCCGTGGCGTACGCCGTACCGCCGGGTGTGACCTGCTGCTCTGCCCGACGCTCGCGGCCCCGCAGGCGCCTGTGGGCGCGTTCGCCGCCCTCGAACCGGCAGCGGACTTCGACCGGCAGCGGCGCTTCTCGCCGTACTGCGCGGTCTTCAACGTCACGGGCGATCCGTCCGTTTCGTTACCTCTCGGACGGACCACCGACGGGCTTCCGGTCGGGGTGCTCCTCACCGGCCGGTACGGCGACGACGCGACACTGCTCGCCACTGCCGCGCAACTGGAGCACCGGAGTGACGGATGGGATCAGCACCCCGCAATCTGGCGGGCCGCCGACTCCGCTAACGTGAACATCACAAGTGACGTGGGGCGCGACCGGTCCTGACCGGCCGACCCGCACCATTCCTGGTCTCTCTTTCCGCCTGGGGGCGTTGGGATTGTCTGTTACCGAGACGTTGGTGGTCTTCGTCGGCATCCCGGCCGCCGCGGTGCTGCTGATCGCCGCCCTGGCGGCCGTCGGCAGCCGCGGCAACGGTGGCGGCGCCAAGCGCTACCGGCCGGGCCGGCCCTTCGACTTCACTCCGGTCTGGTTCCTGGGCCGTCCGGAGCAGCTGGCCGACTCGGCCGGCACGGCGCTGGCCGCAGGGGCGCAGGCGCCGGCGTTGACCAGCCGCAAGCAGGAGCAGGCCGGCCGGGAGGCGCCGGCCGGTGGAACCGGAGGCGCAAGTGACCGTTGGTGAAGCGCGGCCCACGACGGGGACGGGCACCCCGCCCGACGTGCTGGACGGACCGTTCTCGACCCGTCAGCTGCTCCGCATCGACGAGGCGCTGCGCCTCGCCGACCAGGGCACCGGCCTGGTCTTCTCGGTCTACGTCGGCGGCCTCGACGAGCCGATCCGGGAACACGCCGAGCGGCTGCACCGCCAGCTCGCCGACCCGGACCGCTCGGTGCTGATCGCGGTGTCGCCCAACCAGCGGCAGCTGGAGATCGTCACCGGCAAGTACGCGCGCAAGCGCATCCCGGACACGTACGCCAAGCTGGCCGCGCTCTCCATGGTGGCCTCGTTCGGCGGCGGCGACCTGGCCGGCGGCATCATCCAGGGCCTCGACCAGCTCGCCAGCCACGCCGGCAAGGGCTGATCCTCCCGCCCGTACACACGACGAAGCCCGGCCCCGCGTACGCGGGGCCGGGCTTTCTC
>NZ_JBMVFV010000076.1:0-28158 GCF_049538395.1 Micromonospora sp. AB353
GTCGATGCGCGACTGCTCGCCCTGAACGCCGTGCGGGATCAGCTTGTCACCCTGCACCGTGGCCGCAACCGGCTTGGGTGGGTGGTGGTGTCCGCCGCGTGGGCGGCGACCGGACCGGCGAACACGCCACCGGCGAAAGCCAGACCAGCAACACCCAGAACGCTCTTACGCAGAATCGTGTTCATCACAAGTGCTCCATTCGGGGGTCGACGCACCCGCCGGGGGACGGGATACGTGGGCACCGTCAGGCGCTCAAAGACTTCGGGAGGATCTCTCGGCTGCTCGCGGGGCGGGGGCCTCTACGCGGCGCCGGAAGCATGTCCAACGACCTGCGACCCGCCGTCATTCCCGGCCGGCTCACGCCACCACCGGGGGTGCGGTGCGAGCGGTTCACGTCGTCGGAACCGTGTTCAACGACCAGCCGGCCAGGATCATTCCCGGGCCCTGACGCGTCGTCGCAACCATCGTCAACGACCCGCCAGCCGGGGTGATTGCCTGCGGCTCAGGCCGTCGGAGACGTACTCAACGACTGCGGCCTGGGCTGTGCCCACAGCCGGCACCGCCTCGCTCGGCGGCGCCAGTGCTCGGTCGTTCACTCGGTTACAACGCCCGGCACCCGCCCACGATTCCGCCACCAGAGTGCCGCCCACCACCCCCAACCCGGACACCCCGCCCACAAGCCACCCGCACCAGTCCCCCACCCGGACACCCCGCTCTACACCCGGTGATCAAGGAGTTTGCGGCACTTTCCGGCGCTGCCGAGGGCACATACTCCTTGATCACCCCAGGAGAAACCCTTCCCGGGCGCCCGCAGCGTCGATCATGAGGTTGGCGGCGACAAAACGGACACCACGCACCGTCAACCTCATGATCGACGCAGCCCGCCAGGGCTGACCCGAAGGGCGCCGCAGGCGACACGCGCGACCTTGCAGTTCACGCCCTCCCGGCATCCCGTTTGCGAGTTTTGCCCGGGCAGCAAGTGCAAGATCGCGGGTGAACTGGCGACGGATGCGGCGATCTTGGAGTTGTGGTGCCTCGCGAAAGCCGTGAGTCGGGCATCCCGGGTGCCACAACTCCAAGATCGGCGTCGGGGCGGGGAGCAGCAGGGTCAGCGGCGGCCGTGGCGAGCACGAAGGTAGTCGGAGACGACGTACTCGCCCAGGTCGTCCAGGTCCGGGGTGAACATGCGGCCACCCGAGCGCCGCGCCACCGCGTCCACGAACCGCCGCAGCCCTGGATCGTCACCCAGCATGAACAGGTTGAGCGTCGCCCCGTACCGGGTCAGCCGGTCCACCTCCCGGATCGTCGCCGAGATGGTCTCCGGCAGCGGCGGCCAGTGGAAGTACGCCTCGCCGTCCTCCGGGTCCAGGTGCGCTGTCGGCTCACCGTCGGTGACCACCAGCACCACCGGCTCGGCACCCGGGTGGCGGCGCAGGTGCCGTCCGGCGATCCGCAGCGCGTGCTGGAGGTTGGTGCCCTGCTGCATGTCCGGCTCCACCGCCGCCAGCTCCTGCTGGGTGAGCGGCATCGCCTCCCGGCCGAAGCCGACGATCTGCAGCGCGTCCTGCGGGAACCGGGTCGCCATCAGGTGCGACAGGGCCAGCGCGGTCTGTTTCATCGGACCCCAGCGGCCCTGCGAGATCATCGAGTACGACAGGTCGACGCACAGCACCACCGCCGCCGACGCCCGCCGTTCGGTCTCCACCACCTCGAAGTCCTCGACCGCGAGCGGCACCGGCACTCCGGGACCGGCCCGTCGTACCGCCCGGGCGAGCGTGCGCACCACGTCGAGCGGCTGCTCGTCGCCGTACTCCCAGGGGCGTGACGCCCCGCTCACCTCGCCGGCGGCGCCCGCCGTGCGGAGGTCGTGCTGGCCGCGCGGGCCGGCGGTCAGGTCGGAGAAGACGCGCCGCAGCGCGGTGCTCGCGAGCCGGCGCAGCGCCTTGGGGCTGAGCGTCAGCCCGTCCGCGTCGCGGGTGACCCAGCCCTGGCGGCGCAGTTCGCGTTCCAGCTCCTGCAACCGGCGTACGTCGTCGGCGGCGTCCCGGCCCAGCGTCCGGGCGACGGCCTCCACGTCGACGTCGTCGAGTGTGGCGCCGGGCTGGTCCTGGTCGAGGGAGTCCAGCAGCTCGTCGAGTTCGGCGATCTCGTCGAGCGCGCCGGTGGCCTCGCCGTAGCCGAGCGGCTGGTCACCGCGGACCCGCTCGCCACGCTGCCAGTTCAGGTCCGGCCGCAGCGACCGCAGGTGCGCGTCGAGCTGGGACAGTTCACCGGCGAGCCGGTCGCCGAGCGACTGGCGCATCAGCCCGGCCAGTTCCTCGCGTTGCCGGTCCGACAGCGACCGCATGAGCCGCTCGCCGGCGGCCGCGCGCCGGGCCAGTACATCGATCAGCTCGTCGACGTCAGTGGGGCGTTCCGGGAAGAACTCGCCGTGGCGGCGCATGAACTCGGCGAACGCGTCGGTGGTGTCCTCGGATCGGGCGTGCCGGGCGAGCAGGTCGTTGAGGTCGCGCATCATCTCGGCGAGCTGCCGCTGGACGGCCGGGTCGGCGGTGGCCCGGGCCGCGTCGCGCAGCCCGGCGAACCGCTGCTCCAGCACGTCACCGCGCAGCCCGTCGAGGATCCGCTGGTACGTCTGCCGCGCCTCGTCGCTGGCCCAGTCGTACTCGGAGAGCTCCGACACCGCGCGGGCGGTGGAGCGGGGCAGGTTGTCGAGCACGGCCTCGGCGAACCGGGCGTCGTCGCCGTCGCGGCCGCGCAGCTCGTCGCGTTCGGCGGCGAGCGCCTGGTCGAGCAGTGCCCGGGCCCGGGTGACGGCGCCGTCCAGGTCGCCCCGGCGCAGCGCCTCCCGGCGCAGGCGGCGGGCGCGGGCGGCCAGGTCGTCCAGCCCGCCGCGCCCCTGCGGGCCGCGTCGCAGCAGCTCGCGCAGCGATTCGCGCAGGCTGCCGCCGGCGAGCACGTCCGAGCCGACCGCGTCCACCGCGGCGCGCACGTCGTACGGCGGGGCGAGCGGGTCGGGTCCGCCGCGCCACTGCCCGTACCGGAAGCGGTTGCCGCCGGCCACTGTCAGTCCCGGTCCCCGTAGACGGTGCGCCCGGAGTCGGTGACGTCCTTGCCGAGCCGACGGGTCAGGTGCAGCCCTTCCAGCACGAACTCGATCCCGGCGGCGGCCTCCTCCGGGCTGGGCGCGTCGCCGAGCCCGAGCCGGTCGAGCACCTTGGCCAGCCCCGGCACGGTCCCGACCTGGCGCAACAGCTCGGCCGAGGAGACCAGCTCGCCGGTCTCGACGGCGCCGCCCTCGGCGACGATCGCGGTGAAGCCGGACAGGTCGAGCCCGGCGAGGCGGGCGCGGAACGTCTCGGCGGTGGCGGTACGCAGCAGGTGCGCGAGCACCTCGATCTCGCGCCCCTCTTCGCCGCTCTCGAACTCGACCTTGCCGCGCAGCGTGGAGGTCACCGACACGGTGTCCCCGATCCGGGCCACCGGCGCCTCCGGCCGCGAGGCCGCCCCGGCACCGGCGCCCGCAGAGGCAGCGGCACCGGCCAGCAGACCCGAACGACGCAACGCGGCGGCGGCGACCGTCTCCGCGGCGGCGATGGCGAACCGGGCGGACACGCCGGAGCGCGGGTCCACCGACGGCGACTCCCGCACGTCGCGGGCGAACCGGGCCAGCACCTCCAGCACGTGCTCCGGTACGACGGCGACCAGGTCGGCCTCCTGCCGGATCAGCGCCAGCTCCAGGTCGAGGTCGAGCGGGTAGTGGGTACGGATCTCCGCGCCGAACCGGTCCTTCAGGGGCGTGATGATCCGGCCCCGGTTGGTGTAGTCCTCCGGGTTGGCGCTGGCCACCAGCAGCAGGTCCAGCGGCAGCCGCAACTGGTAGCCACGGACCTGGATGTCGCGCTCCTCCAGCACGTTGAGCAGCGCCACCTGGATGCGTTCGGCCAGGTCGGGCAGCTCGTTGACGGCGAAGACGCCCCGGTTGGTACGCGGTACGAGCCCGAAGTGGATGGTCTCCGGGTCGCCGAGCGTGCGCCCCTGGGCGAGGCGGATCGGGTCGACGTCGCCGATCAGGTCACCGACGCTGGTGTCCGGCGTGGCGAGCTTCTCGCCGTAGCGCATCGAGCGGTGCAGCCAGCCGATCGCCAAATCGTCGCCGGCCGAGCCGACGAGCGCCCGGGAGGCCGGGGTGAGCGGGTGCATCGGGTGCTCGTTGAGTACCGAGCCGGGGATCACCGGGGTCCACTCGTCCAGCAGCGCGCCGAGCGAGCGGATCAGCCGGGTCTTGCCCTGCCCGCGCTCGCCGAGCAGCACCATGTCGTGCCCGGCGAGCAGCGCGCGCTCGACCTCGGGCAGCACCGTGTCCTCGTAGCCCACGATGCCGGGGAAGCGGTCCTCGCCGGAACCCATCCGGGCGAGGAGGTTGTCTCGGAGTTCCTGTTTGACCGTGCGGTACTGGTGGCCGGTCGCGCGCAGCTCGCCGAGCGTGCTCGGCAGGTCGGCGGGCGGGACCGGGGAAACCTGGTTGGGAGCGGTCACCCGATCCACGCTAGCGCGGTCCGGTGACCGGCGGCGCCCGTCGCCACTGACGCCGCCGGAGCGCCGCTTACTTCCCGAGCCGGGCGCGGACCATCCGGGGTACGGCGGCCAGCCCGGTGACCGGGCGGAACGCGTGCGCGGCGGCCACCAGTGCGGCGTACTCGTCGTCGGCGAGGTCGATCTCGGCGGCGGCCGCGTTGCGTTCCATCTGCTCGACGCCGGAGGCACCGGGGATGGCCACCACGTTCGGGCTCCGCAGCACGTACGCGAGCGCGATCTGGCTCGGCGTGGCGTCGTGCGCGTCGGCGACCTCGCGCAGCGTGGCGATCAGCGCGGTGCCGCGTTCCAGGTTCTCCGGCAGGAAGTACGGGTTGGCCCGGCGTACCGCCCCGGCGGGCGGGTTCGTGGCGTCGTAGCGGCCGGAGAGGAAACCCTGCGCCAGCGGCGAGTACGCGATGACGATGCGGCCGGCCTGCTCCGCGTACGGGATGAGGTCTTCTTCGGGGCCGCGGTCGATCATGCTGTAGCGGACCTGGTTGCTCAGCACCCGGCGGCCCAGCGCGGCCTCGGCGAACCGCCACCGGCGCAGACCGTAGTTGCTGACGCCGACCTCGCCGACCAGACCGACGTCCTGCAGCGAACGCATGCCGCGCATGGTGGTGGTGTCGGCGACCACCGGGTTGGCCTGGTGCACCTGGTAGAGGTCGATGCCGTCGACGCCGAGCCGGGCGGCGGAGGCGACCGCGCGCTGCTGCACCACCGGGGCGACCGGCAGCAACGGGAAGATCTTGGTGGCGACCACGACCTTGGCCCGGTCGTCGCCCAGCGCCGCGCCGAGGATGCGCTCGCTGCGGCCGAAACCGTACAGCTCGGCGGTGTCGAACAGGGTGACGCCCAGGTCGAGCGCCCGCCGGACGATCTCGGCGGCCCGGCGCTCGTACTCGGGGCCGTAGCCCCACTCCTTGGAGCCGAACTGCCAGGTGCCGAGGCCGATCTTGGAGATGGGCTTGGGGGTGTCGAGCCGCACGTAACGCATGAGGCCGAACGTACCCGGGCTGCTGCGTGCGCACTCCGGTCCGGACAGAATGGCCTGGTGACCTATCTCGCCAGCGACGACCGATACCACGAGATGATCTACCGGCGCAGTGGCCGGAGCGGACTGAAGCTGCCCGTCATCTCCCTCGGCCTGTGGCACAACTTCGGACCGGACCGCCCCTTCGAGCGGCAGCGCGACATCGTCCGCCGCGCCTTCGACCTCGGCATCACCCACTTCGACCTGGCGAACAACTACGGCCCGCCGCCCGGTTCGGCGGAGGAGAACGTCGGCCGGCTGCTCGCCACCGACCTGAAGCCGTACCGGGACGAGCTGGTGATCTCCAGCAAGGCCGGCTACCTGATGTGGCCCGGCCCGTACGGCGAGTGGGGCTCGCGCAAGTACCTGATCTCGTCGCTGGACCAGTCGCTGCGCCGCCTCGGGCTGGACTACGTCGACATCTTCTACTCGCACCGGTTCGACCCGGAGACCCCGCTGGAGGAGACGATGGGCGCGCTCGACGCGATCGTCCGCTCCGGCAAGGCGCTCTACGTGGGCATCTCCAACTACGACTCGGAGCAGACCGAGCGGGCCGCCGCGATCCTGCGCGACCTGGGTACGCCGCTGCTGATCAACCAGCCGTCGTACTCGATGATGAACCGGTGGACGGAGAGCGACGGCCTGCTGGACACGCTGGAGCGCGTCGGCGCCGGCTGCATCGCCTACAGCCCGCTCGCCCAGGGCCTGCTCACCGACCGTTACCTGACTGGCATCCCGGCCGACTCCCGGGTGCGCACGAGCGTCTTCCTGAACGAGAGCGACCTCGACGAGGAGACGATGGCGACGGTCCGGGGCCTCGCCGCGGTGGCCGAGCGGCGCGGGCAGACCCTGGCCCAGCTCGCCCTGACGTGGGCGCTGCGCGACCCGCGCATGACCAGTCTCATCATCGGCGCGAGCAGCGTCGGGCAACTGGAGGGCAACGTCGCCGCGCTGAACAACCTCGACCTCGCCGGGGACGACCTGGCCGAGGTCGAGGGCCTGCTCGGCTGAGTCACCAGACGCGGCGCCGCCCGGCGCGGTGGTTGCGGACACCGCACGGCCGCCCGGGCGGCGGCCCGCCGGCCCGCCGCAGTCCGATCACCGCCGCCGCGAGCAGCGCGACGACGAGCGCCGCCGCGCCGGCCACGAGCGGCCGGGACAGCGGTCCGCCGTCGGTCACCGTCGCGACCGGCACCGCCGGCTCGTCGTCGGCCGCCGGCCCGGCGAGGGTACGCGGAGGCGACGCGCCCGCCTTCGGCGCTGCCGACGGCGGATCCGGCTCACCGCGTGCCGCCCGGAAGATCACGTCCGAGCAGGAGTAGTACGTGTCCTGGGTGTCCGAGTTCTGCCAGATGACGTAGACGAGGTGCCGGCCGGTACGCCCGGCGGGCAGCCGCCCCCGCATCTCGTACGCGCCCGCGCGGATCGGCGGGTCGGTGACCTCGAGGAACGGCTTCTCCTCCAGATCCGCCCAGGTGAGCACGCGCTTCGGCGAGTACGAGCCGGTGGTGACGTAGTACCGGAACGTGCCCCGGTGCGGGATGGTGGTGCGGTAGCGGAACGTGTGCCGGGCACCGGCCGTGAGCGTGGTGGCGGGCCAGTCGGCGCGCGCCAGGTCCAGTCCCCGGTACGCGGACAGTCCGCCGCTGCACAGCTCACCGTCCGGGATGCGTTCCCGGTCCCGCCCGTCGATCCGGGCCACCCGGATGTTGTCCCACTCGCGTACCGCCGCTCCGGCGGCGACCGCGGCCCGGCAGGCGGGCGTCTGCGCCCGGCCACCCTCGGGCCCGCACGCGGCGGCCCGGCTCAGCGGGCTGGTCGGCGCACCGTGCGCCGCGGCCGGCGCGGCGGTCAGCGGCACCGTCGCGGCGACGGCGGCGAGCGCGGCGAACGCGCGACGTGCGGCCATGTGATCGACCTCCCGCGCACTGGTACGGCCGCGAGCCGCCAAAGGTTCGATCCGCGCCGATCGGCCCGGGCGGCATGACCGAACGGACAACCGGGGCGGCGACGGACGCCTGATGGGCCCTAGAGTGACGAAACCCTGTGATCGAGGAGCGCCCCTTGTCCGACCCGGCATCGTCCCCCGAGCCGTCCCGCGCCGCCCCGGCGGCCGGTCCCGCGCCGGGCGACGTCCCCGCCCCCGCACAGCCGTACCTGCTGGTCCTGCCCACGATGGAGGGCGCTCCCGCGCCGGTGCCGTGGCCCGGCGCCGAGGGGCAACCCGGCTGGGCCATTCCGGTCAGCGTGCCGCCCGGCACCCAGGGGTACGCGTTGTTCCTCCCGCTGGTCCCCGCGCCCGGCCAGCAGACGGCGACGGGCCAGCCTGCGGTGCCCACGCAGGCCGCCGCGCCCACCGCCGAGCGCTCCTCGATGGAGGGTGCTGCCCCGGCCACCGGCGCGAGCGGTACTACCGCCGCCGCCCCGCCGGACACCGTTCCGGCAGCTCGCCGGGAGCAGGCGGATGCGACGCCTCCGGCCACCGGCGACACCGCATCGTCCAGCCCGGATGTCGGCCCGGGGACTCCTGCCGGCTCTCCCAGCACGCCAGCGGCCACCGGCCCGTCCGGCGCCGCGCAGGCGCCTGCCGCCGCTGCGCAGACGCCTGTCACCTCCCCCGGCACGCAGCCGGCCTCCGGGGCGTGGACCGCGCCGGGCACGCAGCCGGCCTCCGGACCGCCGCCCGCGCCGGGTACGCACCGTGCGCCGGGCATGCCGCCTCCGCACGGCGGTGGGCCGGTGCCCGCGCCGCCGTACCCCGGCATGGGGTGGAGCGGGCACCCGCAGGCGCCGACGTGGGCGCCGCGACCCCAGGTGCCGCGGACCTCGTTCCTCGGCGCGCGGTGGCCCGGCCCGAAGGCGGCGACCGGGCGGGCGGTGCCGCTCGCGGTGCTGGCCGCCGCGGTCGGCAGCGCGGTCTTCGTGCCGCTCGGCCGCGTCGGCATCGGCTGGTTCCTGGGGTGGCTCACGCTCACGCTCGCGGTGGTGCTGGCGGTCCGGTCGAAGACCGCGGACCTGCCGCGCGCCGACAAGCTCATCCGGGCCGGGTGGGCGGCGGCCGCGCTGGCCCTGATCGCGGTGCCGGCGTTCCGGAACGCCTGGTGGCTCGTGACGTTCTGCGTGCTCGGCGCGCTCGGCTGCGCCACCCTGGCGATCATCGGCGGGCGGCTGGTGCGTTCGGTCCTGTTCGGCCTGGTGGCGACGCCGTTCGCGGCGTTGCGGGGCCTGCCGTGGGTACGCCGGCACATCACCGCCTCGCCGCAGGAGGCGACGGTACGCAAGGTGACCGTCTCGGTGGTCGCCACGGTCGTGGTGCTCGTGGTCTTCGGCAGCCTGCTCGCGTCGGCCGACGCGGCGTTCTCCGAGGCGCTCGGCTCGCTCGTCCCCGAGATCAACGTCGGTACGGTGTTCGGCTGGCTGTTCCTCGCAGTGGTGGGCGGTCTGATCGCTGTCGCCGCGCTCTACACGCTCGCCGCGCCACCCGACCTGTCCACAGTGGATCGGGCGGGTGAGCGCCGTCTCGGCCTGCTGGAGTGGGCCCCGGCCATCGGCGCGCTCACGCTGCTGTTCGCCGGGTTCGTGGTGGTGCAGTTCACCACGCTCTTCGGCGGGCAGCAGCACGTGCAGCGGGTCGCCGGGCTCAGCTACGCCGAGTACGCGCGCAGCGGCTTCTGGCAGCTGCTCTTCGTCACGCTGCTGACGGTGGCGGTGCTCGGCGGGGTGAGCCGCTGGGCGCGCCGGGAACGGCCGATCGAGCGGATCCTGCTGCGCGTGCTGCTCGGGCTGATCAGCGCGCTGAGCGTGGTGATCGTGGCGTCGGCGCTGTCCCGGATGTGGACGTACCAGAAGGTCTACAGCTTCACCGGTGAGCGGATCTTCGTGATGGCGTTCGAGTTGCTGCTCGGCACGGTCTTCCTGATGATCATCGCGGCCGGCGTCAGGTGGCGGGGCCGGTGGATTCCCGGCACCACGCTCGCGCTGGCCGTGGCGATGCTGCTCGGCCTGGCCGTGCTCAACCCGGAGGACTACGTCGCCCGCCGCAACACGCTGCGGTACGAGCAGACCGGCAAGATCGACGCCTGGTACCTGCGTGCGTTGTCCGCCGACGCCACCCCGGCGCTCGCCAAGCTCCCCGACCCGGTACGCCGGTGCACGCTGAGCTGGATCGCCGACGACCTCGCCGAACCCGACCCCTGGTACGCCTGGAACCTGGGCCGCCAGCGCGCCCGCAAGGCCCTCGACGAGGTCGGCCCGAAGGCGATCGGCGGCCCGAAGGACTGCCGCCGGGCCGACCAGTTCGACCTGCCGAAGACCCGGCGCCCGCGCTGACGTGGCAGGCCGGGCCGCGAATCCCCGCGGCCCGGCCGGCCCCGGTCAGGCCGGGCCGCCGCCGAAGCCGATCTCGTTGCCGTCCGGGTCGTGGAAGATCACCTTGCGGACGCCGTTGTCGTAGATCTCCCGCGCGGTCGGCGTCAGACCGCGGGCGGTGATCGCCGCGACGCGGGAGTCGAGGTCGTCGACGACTACCGTCTGCATGGCGTGACCGGCGTGCTCGGGCCGCACGTCGACGTAGAGGTAGCGGTGCTCGGCCAGCTCCCACACCGCCTCGCTGTCGTTCGGCCGGAACTGCGGCGGGGCGCCGAACAGCCGCTCGTACCAGTCCGTCGCCACCACGAGATCGCGCACCGGGACGCCGGCGAACAGGTCGACAGTCATCCGGCCAATCTATCCGGGTCGACGTGCCGGCGCGGGCTCACGCCGTACCGGCGTTTGAACGCCGCACTCAGGGCGAACGAGCTGCCGTAGCCGACCCGGCGGGCCACCGCGCCGACCGTGGCGCCGGGTTCGCGGAGCAGGTCGGCCGCGAGCGCCAGCCGCCAGCCCGTCAGGTACGCCATGGGCGGCTCACCGACCAGCGCGGTGAAGCGCCGGGCCAGCGCCGCCCGGGACATCCCCACCTCCGCGGCGAGCGACGCCACCGTCCACTGCCGGGCCGGGTCGTCGTGCAGCATCCGCAGCGCGCGGCCGACCACCGGATCGGCGTACGCCAGGTACCAGGCGGGCGCGGCGGCACCCGGCCGGGCGAACCACTCCCGCAGCGCGGCGATGAGCAGCAGGTCGAGCAGGCGGTCGAGCAACGCCTCCTGACCGGGGTCGTCCTTGACGATCTCATCGGCCAGCAGCGGCACCAGCGGCGTGTCCCACGACTCGCGCCGCACCACCGCGAGCGGCGGCAGCGCGTCCAGCAGCCGCCGCCCGACAGTGCCCCGCACCGGGTACGTGCCGGTGAGCAGCACGGTCCGGCCGTCCGGCCCGTTGCCCCAGGTGCGTACGCCCCAGCGCGTCATCGCGAACAGCTCGCGCCCGTCCGGTGTGGTGCAGGTCTGGCCCGGATGCACCACCACCTGCGGTGCCGTGGTCGGGTCGTCCGCCACCGTGTACGGGGCCGGCCCGCGCACGATCGCCACGTCACCGGAGGTCAGCCGCGCGGCGTCGCCGTCCTCCGGCACGATCCAGCCGTCGCCCCGCACCACGGCGACGAGCGTGAGTGGCGCCTCGTCCCGGATCAGCATCGACCAGGGCGGGGTGAGGATCGAACGCAGCAGGAAGGCGCCCCGCGCGCGGGGACCGTCGAGCAGACCGGAGACGGCGTCCACGAGACGATTGAACACAGGATCGCGCGTCCTGACCATGTGCCGTCTCACCGTCCGGCGGTTCGATGAGGACATGCGACTCGTACAACAACTGACGCTGGTCGGCGCCACAGTCGGGGCCGGGCTGATGGCGGGCCTGTTCGCCGCGTTCGCGTACGCGGTGATGCCGGCGCTGCGCGGCGCTGAGGACCGCACGTTCGTGGACGCGATGCAGCGCATCAACGTCACCATCGTCAACGGCTGGTTCCTGCTGGCGTTCCTGGGTACGCCGGTGCTGGCGGCGCTCGCAGCGGTGCTGGCGTGGCGCGGGGCGACCCGGCCGGCGCTGCCGTGGATCGTCGCCGGGCTCGCCCTGTACCTGGTGATGTTCGTCGTCACCGTGGCGGTGAACGTGCCGTTGAACGACGCGCTCGCGGCGGCGGGCACGGCGGATCTCGGAGCGGCGCGGGAGCGCTTCGAGTCCGCCTGGGTCACCTGGAACGTGGTCCGGACGCTGGCGAGCACCGCGGGGTTCGGCGCGCTGTGCTGGGCGCTGGTGCTCGCGGGCCGCGCGACGGGTTGAGCGGCTACGGCTTGTCGTCGACCAACGGCAGGTAGCTCTCCGGCAGCCAGCGGACGACCACCTTCGGGTAGAGCGTGCCGCCGATCCGCCGGTAGAAGCGCTGCGCCGCCTCGTTCTCCGGCTTCACCTCCCACCGGATGACGAGCCGCTCGGCGGCGGCTCGCTCGGCCAAGGCGGTCATCAACCGCAGGCCCACGCCACCGTTCCGAGCCTCGGCACGGACGAACAGGTCGTCGAGCGCGAGGATGTCCTCACCGCTCCACATGTGCAGGCGCCGCTGCGCGGAGACGTAGCCGAGCACCTCGCCGTCCCGCTCGGCCAGCAGGACCGTCACGTCGGCGCGGCCGAGCACCTCACGCCATCGGTCGGGTGTGGCGCCGACGTGTTCGCTCTCCCCCTCGTGGGCCGCGATCTCCCGGACCAGGGCGTCCACCACGGCCGCGTCGTCCGGACCGGCCTGTCGGATGCGGATGGAGTCGTTCACGGTGCTCTCCCTCACGGTCGGATCTCGGCGGACGCTCATGATCGTCCCCGGACGGCGTCACCCCATGATCCGACTTTCGGGCCGTCCTCGATCAGGGCGTCGGCCGGTGCGGCGCATCCACGGAATACGCGCTCCCGTTCGGTCCGCGCTGTTCCCGCTGGTCGTCCATCTCGGCGGCACTCTCGCCGGGCAGGGAGCGCGTGCCGTCCGATCGGCCGGCGAAGCGGGCAAGGGCGACTGTGTTGCGCTGCCGCCGAACCTGCATCTGCACGCATTCACTATGCCTGCATCGAGGAGGCCGCAGGACGACACACCCTCCTGAAGATCCCGCCGGCCCATCTCATCGCGCCGAGGGCCCGTTCTGATCAGCGCGAGCGAGATCACGATCATGACGATGCCGAGGCCCGCCAGGACGGTCGGCACCTGCAGGAGCAGATCCTCCGTCGCGTACCCGTCGGGCGTGGCAGCCAGGGTCGGATCCGTCCTGTCGACGCGTACGTCGAGTAACTCCCCGACGCGGAACTCACTCTCGTCGAGTTCGCTGGAGAACCGCTCCCGGTACCGCACGCCGTCGAACGTGTAGTCCACGGTCAACCTCGTCGCGGCGAACGACCGGGTGATCCTGAACCGTTCGACGTGGACCACTTCACCTGTCGTCTCGGCGCCGACGCGAACCCGCTCGTCGATCGCCTCGTTCAGCCGAACGGTGAGCAGCATCCCTCCGCCGACCAGAAGGGTGCCCAGCACGACCGCGAGGACCAGCTTCAACTCTCGCCGGCCGAACGGGCTCTCCACCGGCCCTCCTCGTGCGTCGGTTCGCATCGGTCAGTCGCCGGTCGGGTGCTTTCGCGCTGCGGGCAGGGCGGGGTCCGGACCTGGTTGCCGATCTTGTCGCCCGGGTTGGCGTATAGGGGGCAGCTGTGCCCAAACGGCAAAAGCGGCATCTCTCGACGAGAAATGCCGCTTGACCTGCACAAAAACAAGGTGGAGCCGAGGGGACTCGAACCCCTGACCCCCACACTGCCAGTGTGGTGCGCTACCAGCTGCGCCACGGCCCCTTGCGGTCGTCCCCGGTCGCCCGGGCACGGAGAGAACTATACACACGCCGCCCGGCATGGTCATCTCGCGGGGGTCCCCGTACCCGGCTCAGTTCAGCGCCACGTCCGGCGGGAAGTGGGCCACCGCCGCCATCATGCCGCCCTGCCGGCGCAGCACCATCGGCCAGAGATCATCCGGCCGGTCGACGAAGGCGTCACCGGGCAGCGCGTCGAACACGAACCAGGAGCCCTCCTCGATCTCGCGCTCGACCTGCCCGGCACCCCAGCCCGAGTAGCCGGCGAACACCCGGATCCCGCCGACGGACTCGCGCAGCTTCTCCGGGTCGACGGAGAGGTCGATGGTGCCGACCGCGCCGGAGACGCGGTGGAAGCCCTTGACCGGCCGGACGGGGTGCCGCATCCGGGCCAGGCAGATGGCGGAGTCGGGCTGCACCGGGCCGCCCTCGAACAGCACCGCCGGGTCGCGGGCCAGGTCACTCCAGTCGCCGAGCACGTCGGCCACCGAGACCTCGGTGGCCCGGTTCAGCACCACCCCGAGGGCGCCGCCGGGTTCGTGGGCGACGAGCAGCACGACCGTACGGTCGAAGTTCGGATCCTTGAGCCCTGGTGTCGCGACCAGCAGTCGTCCGGTCATCGACTCCATGGCTCGGCCACCGATCGCCTGCCCCTCACCCTGCATGTCCGACACCCGTCAGCCGTGCGCCCGTACGGGCCCGAGGCCGTCGACCGTCCACCCTGTCAACGCCATGTCACGCACCATAGCCTGCACCCGGCCCGCTGGTTAAGGTCTGACGGCGGGTGATCGCGACGGATCGAGGGAGGGCCGGATGGCGGCGCAGGCCGAACTGGCGGTGATCGGCGGGTCGGGGCTCTACGCCCTGCTCGACGGGGTGGAGCACGTGGTGGACACCCCGTACGGCGAGCCGTCGGGCCCGATCACCGTCGCCGAGGTGGGCGGTCGCCGGGTGGCGTTCCTGCCCCGCCACGGGCGCGATCACCGCTACCCGCCGCACCTGATCCCGTACCGGGCGAACCTGTGGGCGCTGCGGTCGCTGGGCGTACGCCAGGTGCTGGCACCGTGCGCGGTGGGTGGCCTGCGGCCGGAGCTCGGCCCGGGGACGTTCGTGGTGCCGGATCAGTTGATCGACCGCACGAGCGGACGCACGCAGACGTACTACGACAGGGGCGCGGTGCACGTGTCGTTCGCCGACCCGTACTGCCCGGCCGGGCGGCGCACTCTGCTCGACACGGCGGCGGGGCGTGGCGTGCCGGCGGTGGACGGCGGGACTGTGGTCGTGGTCGAGGGTCCGCGCTTCTCGACGCGGGCGGAGTCGCGCTGGTTCGCCTCGATGGGCGGCACGATCGTCAACATGACCGGCCACCCGGAGGCGGTGCTGGCCCGTGAGCTGGCCCTCTGTTACACGTCGATCGCGCTGGTGACGGACCTGGACGCGGGCGTCGAGGCGGGCGAGTCGGTCACCCACGAGGAGGTGTTCCGGGTCTTCGCGGAGAACACCGACCGGCTGCGCGGGCTGCTGCTGGACGCCGTGGCGGCACTGCCCGCCGAGCGGGAGTGCGGGTGCGGGAGCGCCCTGGACGGGATCAAGCTGCCGTTCCCGCTGCCCTGAGCGCGGGAAGCGCCCGAAAAGTCGCCTTCGGCCCGATAGATTCGGCTGGTCGGGAGACTGGGCACCGGGCCGGCTCCGGCATCCGCGTGCGGAACGGAGGCAGCCGGCGATGGCGACGGTGCGGGAGGCGACCTACGACCTGCTGCGCGCGCTCGGCCTGACCACCGTCTTCGGCAACCCCGGCTCGACCGAGGAGCCGTTCCTCCAGCACTTCCCGGACGACTTCCACTACGTGCACGCGCTCCAGGAGGCGTCGGCGGTCGCGATGGCCGACGGCTACGCCCAGGGCACCGGCCGGCCCGCGCACGTCAACCTGCACACCGCGCCCGGCACCGGCAACGGCATGGGCAACCTGGTCACCGCCTGGCACAACCGGACCCCGCTGATCGTCAGCGCCGGCCAGCAGACCCGCGAGATGCTGCTGATCGAGCCGCGCTTGGCCAGCCCCCGGGCGGTCGAGCTGGCCCAGCCGTACGTCAAGTGGGCCCACGAACCGGCCCGCGCGCAGGACATCCCGGCGGCCTTCATGCGGGCGTACGCCTCGGCGGTGCAGCCCCCCGCCGGACCGGTCTTCCTCTCCCTGCCGATGGACGACTGGGACCGTCCGGCCGACCCGCCGCCGCAGGTGCGTACCGTCGCCACCCGGATCGCACCGGACCCGGACCGGCTGCGGAGCTTCGCCGGCGTGCTGGCCGCCGCCCGCGCCCCGGCGCTGGTGCTCGGCGCGGCGGTGGACCGGTCGGACGCCTGGTCGGACGCGGTCGCGCTGGCCGAACGCCTGGCCGCCCCGGTCTGGGCCGCCCCGGCGCCGGAGCGAGCCGTGTTCCCGGAGCGCCACCCGCACTTCCGGGGCGTGCTGCCGTACGCGATCGGGCCGCTGTCGGAGGCGCTGCGCGGCCACGACGTGGTGCTGGTGGTGGGCGCGCCGGTGTTCCGCTACTACCCGCACGTGCCCGGTGACTACCTGCCCGGTGACGCGCGGCTGCTGCACGTCACCGACGACCCGGACGAGGCGGCCCGCGCTCCGGTCGGGGAGAGCCTGCTCGGCGACGCCGGGCTGACCATGGCCGCGCTGTGCGAGCTGCTGCCGCCGACCGATCGGGCGGCGCCGTCACCGCGCCCGCAGCCGGCCCCGCCCGAGCCGGCCGACCCGCCGAGCGCCGACGCGCTGTTCGCCGCGCTGGCGGACGCGTGGCCGGCGGACGCGGTGCTGGTGCAGGAGTCGCCGTCCAACCTGGCCGCGCTGCGCCGCCGGCTGCCGATCGAGCGGCCGCGCTCGTACCTGACGATGGCCAGCGGCGGCCTCGGCTTCGGGCTGCCGGCGGCGGTCGGCATGGCGCTCGCCGAACGCGACACCGGGCGTGGCCGCCCGGTCGTCGCGGTGGTCGGCGACGGCTCGTTCCACTACTCGGTCCAGGCGTTGTGGACGGCGGCGCGGCTGCGCCTGCCGCTCGCCGTCGTGGTCCCGGTGAATCAGCAGTACGCGATCCTGAAGGCGTTCGCCGAGCTGAAGCACACCCCCGGCGTGCCCGCGCTGGACCTGCCCGGGTTGGACGTGACGGCGGTGGCGCACGGCTACGGCTGCGCCGGTGCGGTGACCACGCTGGACGGGCTCGGCGCGGCGCTGACCACCGCGCTCGACGCGGACCGGCCGACGGTGCTGCCGGTGCCGATCAGCACCGACGTGCCGCGGATCCTGTGAGCCTCAGCCGGGCCGGACGGCCAGCGGCGCGCCGCTGGCGGCATCCAGCACGGCCCGGCCGCCCACCGGCGCGCTGAGCGTGACACTCACCGGCTTCATCACGAGCTGCATGGTGCACGGGCCGGTGGGCGGGACCACGGCGCCGCCGATCACCACCACGTCCGGCCGTTCCAGCACCAGCGGCGTGGGCGGACCGTCGCAGGCGCCGACACCCAGCAGGTAGTCGATGCGGTCGCCCTCGACCGCCCGCAACTGCTGCGCGGACACCAGGCCCGCCGGGAGCGGCCGGGCGGGCACCGCGCCGCCGGGCGCCCGGCCGGTCACGCGCGGCGCGACAGCGACCCGCGCCACCGGTACGGCCAGCTCGTCCACGGTGAACAGCCAGGCGGGCACCTCGGCACGCCCCCGGCTCGTCCACACCGGCGCGGTGCCCAGCCGTACCCCGGTCACGGTGAGCGCCACGCACGCGCCCGGCGCCGAGGTCGACACCGGGTCGTTCGGGCCGGGCCGACCGGTCGGTGCCGGGTCCGGTGCGGCCGGGCGCCCGTCGCACGGCGGCGGGTCGCCCTGGTGGAGTTCGGCGTACGCGTCGGCGGCACTGACCAGCGGCACCCGCAGCGTGCCGTCGGGGAACCGGATCGTGCCGTCCTTCGGCACGTCGGCCGGGACCGGGATCTGGTCCCGGTACCAGCCGGCGCCGAACGCCGTCTTCGTCTCCTCGGTGAAGCGCGGGTCGCCGGTGAGCACCGTCGGGTCCTGGAGCGGCACGTACCCGTCGCGCCAGCCCGGCCCGGGCTGCCAGCCCGCTGCCACCTCCTCGGCCCGCTCGGTGAACGCGGGACGCTGGTCCGGGCCGGCGGGCGGGGCCACCCCCGGATCGGCGCCGGGCGTGGCGCAGGCGGAGAGGGCCAGCAACGGGATCCCGAGCAGGGCGAGCACGCGACGCATACGGGGTTGGACGCGTGCCCGTCCCGGCGGGTTCCCCGGGCTCAGTCCTCGCCGCCGAGGTCGGCCTGGTACGCCTCCCAGAGCAGGTCGGCGCCGTGCCGCCGGTGCCGGTCGAGCGCCCGCAACAGGTCGCGGGTGCGCGCCCGCACCTCCGCGGCGGACACCCCGGGCAGGCGTACGGAGTGCTGGAGCGCTGCGAGCGCCGCGCTGATCGCGGCGTGCTCGCCGACCAGCAGGCGTACGCCCCGGTCCAGCCGGGGTGCGGCGCGCACCAGGTCGGCGTAGTGCCCGCCCGTTCCCTCGGTGACGCGGACGTGCTCGGTGAAACCCCACCGGACGGGGTCCAGATCGGTGAGAAGGCGCTCCCGCCAGCGCGGCCCGGCGGTGGCCAGCGCCCGCCCGAGGGCGCGCAGGTCACCGGAGGCGCTCGGGAGCACGGCGGTCGGCTGCTGGATCGGACTGGTGACCATGGGACACCTCCCGCTGCTGGGTGCGAACCCGTATGGCGATGGTGGACCCGGTTCCGGGCGCTGTCCAGCGGTCGGCGCCGCCTCATCTGCCCCTGTGGGCGCAGCGGCCCCAGAGGGCTCAGAAGCCTCAGACGACTGTGCGCCCCGGTCCGGGTGGACGGGGCGCACAGTCTGTGTGGTGGAGGTGCCGGGAATCGAACCCGGGTCCTTCGCCGGTTTGTCAGGGCTTCTCCGAGCGCAGCTCGCTATGCCTCTACTCGGCCCCACCGCTCACGCGAGCAAGTTGGTGTGACGGGCCCAGTCGCTGATTGATCTCGCCGCACGGACCCCGCGACCGGGTCCGATTGGCCAGCCTTCTAGCTGATGCCGGCTAACTGGGTCGAAGGCGCTCCCAGGCCGACAGACTTGCTACTCGCCTCAGGCGGCGAGAGCGAAGTCAGCGCGATTGTTCTTGGCGCTTATTGGTTTCCGACGACCGATTCTCGAGACGACGTCGGCTTCCTCGGCTCGCTTCCCCTGTCGCTGCGTACGAAGTCGAAACCAGTCACCCCCTCGAAGCGCTGCCCCTGTCGGCAGCACACCAAGCCTAACGCCTGGCGCAACCGGATTCATCCCGAGGCCCGCCCGACGCGGGCAGCCGGACGAACCGGACGAATCACTCAGACATGCCCTTGCCGCGCCGACCGACCGCCCGGGCGATCTCCTTGGCGGCGTCCCGCTTGGCGAGGTCCTGGCGCTTGTCGTACGACTTCTTACCCCGGGCCAGGCCGATCTCCACCTTGGCCCAGCCGTCGGAGAAGTAGACCTGCAACGGCACCAGCGTCAGGCCGCTCTCCTTGAGCTTGCCCAGCAGCCGGTCGATCTCCAGCCGGTTGAGCAGCAGCTTGCGGGTACGCCGGGGCTCGTGGTTGGTCCAGGTGCCCTGGGCGTACTCCGGGATGTGCATGGCGTGCAGGTAGATCTCGCCGTCACGCTCCTGCGCGAACGCGTCCACGAGCGACGCCCGCCCGGCCCGCAGCGACTTGACCTCGGTGCCGGTCAGCGCCATGCCCGCCTCGTACGTGTCGAGGATGGCGTAGTCGTGGCGTGCCTTCTTGTTGGAGGCGACCACCTTGCGACCCTTCTCCCGTGGCATCGGCGCCACCCCCTTCCTGATCGACTCGCCGGCCACCGGCCGACGAGCGGAGATCATGCTACCGGAACCACAAGGGCCCTCCCGCGCCGTTTATTCCGGCGCGGAAGGGCCCTCGGTGAGCCGTACGAGGTGACTAGACCCGCAGGTAGAAGCGGAGCGTGACCCAGGCGGTGACCGCGCTGACCACGCCACCGACGGCGGCCATCAGCGGGAAGGTCAGGAAGATCTCGGACCAGGAGATCGGGGTGATGAGGCCCTCCAGGGCCGCCATCGAGCTGCCGGCCGACAGCAGCTTCACCGCGACCAACGCGAGCAGGCCCAGGATGGAGCCGAACAGACCGGCCACCACCGCCTCCAGCACGAACGGCGCCTGGATGAACCAGTTCGACGCGCCGACGAGCTTCATGACCGCCACCTCACGCCGCTTGCTGTACGCGGCGACCTGGATGGTGTTCGCGACGAGCAGCAGGGCGGCGACGGCCATCACGATGGCGATCGCGAGGGCGCCGTTCTGGAACCCGCTGAGCACGCCGAAGACCTTGTCGAGCAGCTTGCTCTGGTCGACGATCGTGTCGATGCCCTCGGCGGTCTTGTACTTGTCGTAGATCGCCTTGTACTGCTCCGGATCGTTCAGCTTGACCCGGTACGACTCGGGAAGCTGGTCCGGCTTGACGGCGCTGACCAGATCCGGGGCGTCGGCGTACATCTGCTGGAAGCGCTCGTACGCCTGCTCCTTGTTGACGTACGTCGAGTCCTTGACCAGCGGGTCCTGATCGAGCTGCTGACCCAGCGCGTCGACCTGTTCCTTGGTGGCATCGGTCTTCAGGAAGATCGAGACCTCGACGTTCTCGTAGTAGAGGTCCTTCATGTCGCCGACCTTCTGGTAGAGAAGGCCGCTGCCGCCCAGCATGAACAGCGACACCGCCATTGTGATGATCATGGCGATGGTCATCGTGACGTTGCGCCACAGCCCGACCAGTACTTCGGACAGGACGTACTTCATCCGCATCGGGATATTCCTCCGGCTCTCCGGCGTGAGGTTTCGTCGTCAGGGTCTACGGAACGTCGTCCGGCTCAGCCGTAGACGCCGCGGGCCTGGTCGCGCACGATGCGGCCGCTCTCGATCTCGATGACCCGGCGCCGCATCTGGTTCACGATGTTGGAGTCGTGCGTGACCATCACGACGGTCGTACCGGTGCGGTTGATCCGGTCCAGCAGGCGCATGATCTCGATCGAGGTGTCCGGGTCCAGGTTTCCGGTCGGCTCGTCGGCCAGCAGGATCAGCGGCCGGTTGACGAACGCCCGGGCCACCGCGACACGCTGCTGCTCACCACCGGAGAGCTCATGCGGGTAGCGGTGCTCCTTGCCGCCGAGACCGACCAGCTCCAGCACCTCCGGCACGACCCGGCGGGCGACCGCCTTCGTCTTACCGATCACCTCCAGCGCGAACGCCACGTTCTCGTACGCGGTGCGGTTCGGCAGCAACCGGAAGTCCTGGAAGACGCAGCCGATGGAACGCCGGAAGTGGGGTCGCTTCCAGGAACGCATCGACGTGACGTCCTTGCCGTTGACGACGACCCGGCCCTTGTTGGGCGTGACCTCGTGTAGCAGCAACTTGATGATGGTGGACTTGCCGGAGCCGGATGGACCGATGAAGAAGACGAACTCGCCCTTCTCGATCGAGACGGACACGTTGTCGAGCGAAGGCCGGGACGCCTTCGGGTACGTCTTCGTCACTTGCTCAAGCTGAATCACGGGTCGGTAGTCTACGCGGTGTAACCGCAGAGCCAAGCCCCACGCCCCGCCGAAGCGGTGCGCGTCATCGATTTACCCGGTCAGCCCGAGATCGATGACGCGCTGCGTCCGAGCGTGATCACGCACTGTCAGCGCTGAGCTGCTGCTGCTTCCGCCAGCGGATTCCCGCCTCGATGAAGCTGTCCAGGTCACCGTCGAAGACCGAGGACGGATTGCCCGTCTCCTGTTCGGTACGCAGATCCTTCACCATCTGATACGGGTGCAGGACGTACGAGCGCATCTGGTCGCCCCAGGAGCTGGTGCTGCCGGTCTTCAGGCCGGCCAGCTTCTCCTCCTCCTCCTGCCGCTTGCGCTCCAGCAGCCGGGCCTGGAGCACCCGCATCGCGGAGGCCTTGTTCTGCAGCTGGGACTTCTCGTTCTGGCAGGTCACCACGATGCCGGTGGGGATGTGGGTCAGCCGCACCGCCGAGTCGGTGGTGTTGACGCTCTGCCCGCCCGGCCCGGACGACCGGTAGACGTCCACCCGGACCTCGTTCTCCGGGATGTCGATGTGGTCGGTCTGCTCGGTGACCGGCAGCACCTCGACCCCGGCGAAGCTGGTCTGCCGACGGCCCTGGTTGTCGAACGGGCTGATCCGCACCAGCCGGTGCGTGCCGGACTCCACGCTGAGCGTGCCGTAGGCGTAGGGCACCTTCACCGTGAAGGTGGCCGACTTCAGGCCCGCCTCCTCGGCGTACGAGGTCTCGTAGACCTCGGTCGGGTAGCCGTGCCGCTCGGCCCAGCGCAGGTACATCCGCAGCAGCATCTCGGCGAAGTCGGCGGCGTCCACGCCACCGGCGCCGGCCCGGATCGCGACGAGCGCCTCCCGCGAGTCGTACTCGCCGGAGAGCAGCGTGCGGACCTCCATCTCCTGGATGGCCTTGGTGAGCCCGGTGATCTCCGACTCGACCTCGGTCAGCGCGCCCGGGTCGTCCTCGGCCTGGGCGAGTTCCAGCAGCACCCCGGCGTCGTCGAGCCGGGAGCGCAGGTCACCGAGCTTGGTGATCTCGCCGTTGACGTACGACAGCTGCGACGTCACCTGCTGCGCCTTGGCCTGGTCGTCCCAGAGGTCGGGGGCGGAGGCCTCCTGCTCCAGCCGGGCCTTCTGCTCGCGCAGCTTGTCGAGGTCGAGCACAGCCTCGATGTTGCGCAGCGTGGCGTCGAGATCCTTGAGCTGTTCGGCGTAATCGGCAGCGGTCACGACAGACAAGACTACTGCGCGTGTGAGGAGTGAGCTTGCGAGCCCCGCAGTCACGCGCGAAAAGACTGCTGCGTCGTTCCGTCAACCTGTTGCAGGTGGTCAGCCGACCGGCGCGGTCTTCAGCCAGGACAGCGCCGCCTTGTGGTAGGCGACGGCGAACTCCAGCGCGCTGGCGTCGTAGCTGTCGCCTTCCTTCTTGGCGTTCTTGACCTGCTCCCGCACCGCCGCCAGGGCCTCGGTGTGGTACTCGTTCGCCGTCGCGTACAGGTTCTTGAGCTGGCTCGACGAGTGCAGGTCACCGAACGCGATCCGTAGCGCTATCGGGTTACGGATGGTGTCCTTGCCGGGATTCTCCGCCAGCCAGCGGGAGAATGTCCGTTTCCCGGCCGCCGTCAGCGCGTACGGCTGGCTCATCCGCGGCCCGGGCTTGCCGAGACGCACCAGACCCTTCTCGGCCAGGACCGGCAGCTCCCGGTAGACCTGACTGCGGGTCATCGACCAGTACGGCGCCAGCCGGCGCTCAGCGGCGGCCATCAACTGGCCGCCAGTCATCGGGCCGTCGTGCAGCAGACCGAGCAGAGCTGCTGCCGTCGGGTTGACTCCGGATTCCGCCATGCCCTCTAAGCTGCCACTTTGTCGGCTCTGGCGTCCAGGATTTGCTCATTTCGGCACCCGATGACGGGTCCGATGTGCACTGTCGGATGAGGAAGAGGGCCCGCCCCGGCCGGGACGGGCCCTCTGGCGAGCGTCTCAGCCCATGTGCGGGTAGGCGTGATCGGTCGGCGGAACGAAGGTCTCCTTGATCGTCCGCGGCGACATCCAGCGGACCAGGTTGTGCCAGGAACCCGCCTTGTCGTTGGTGCCGCTGGCCCGGGCGCCGCCGAACGGCTGCTGCCCGACCACCGCGCCGGTCGGCTTGTCGTTGATGTAGAAGTTGCCGGCGGCGTACCGCATCTTCTCCGCCACCTGGTCGACCAACCGGCGGTCGGTCGCGAAGATCGACCCGGTCAGCGCGTACGGCGCGATCGACTCGGCCTGGGTGACCACCTCGTCGAAGCGGGCGTCGTCGAAGACGTGCACGCCGAGGATCGGCCCGAAGTACTCGGTGGTGAACGTCTCGTGCGCGGCGTCGGAGCACTCGAACAGCGTCGGCCGGACGAAGTAGCCGACCGAGTCGTCGGCGGTGCCGCCGGCCAGGATCCGGCAGGAGTCGTCGCCCTTGATCAGCTCCAGCGCGGCGGTGTGCCGGCCGAACGCCTTGTCGTCGATCACCGCGCCGCCGAAGTTGCTGAAGTCGGTCACGTCGCCGTAGGTCAGCGAGTCGGCGGTGGCGGCGAGCCGGTCGCGCAGCCCACCCTCCCAGATCGACCGCGGGACGTACGCCCGCGAGGCGGCCGAGCACTTCTGGCCCTGGTACTCGTAGGCGCCCCGGATCAGCGCGGTGTGCAGCGCGTCCACGTCGGCGCTGGAGTGCGCGACCACGAAGTCCTTGCCGCCGGTCTCACCGACCAGCCGGGGGTAGCCCCGGTAGCCGGCGATGTTGTCGCCGACGGTCTTCCACAGGTGCTGGAACACCTTCGTCGAGCCGGTGAAGTGGATGCCGGCGAGGTCCGGGTCGGCCAGCACCACCTCGGAGACCTCCTCGCCGCGCCCGGTGACCATGTTGATCACGCCGGGCGGCAGGCCGGCGGCCTCGAACAGGCGCATGGTGAAGTGCGCCGCGAACTGCTGCGTCGGGGACGGCTTCCAGACCACAGTGTTGCCGAGCATGGCCGGCGCGGACGGCAGGTTGCCGGCGATCGCGGTGAAGTTGAACGGGGTGATCGCGTAGACGAACCCCTCCAGCGGCCGGTGGTCGAGGCGGTTCCAGACCCCGGGCGAGGACAGCGGCTGCTCGGCCAGGAGCCGCCGGGCGAAGTGCACGTTGAACCGGAGGAAGTCGATCAGCTCGCAGGCCGAGTCGATCTCGGCCTGGACGGCGGTCTTGGACTGGCCGAGCATGGTGGCCGCGTTGAGCGTGTCCCGCCAGGGGCCGGCGAGCAGGTCGGCGGCGCGCAGGAAGATGGCGGCCCGCTCCTCGAACGGCAGCGCCCGCCACATCGGAGCGGCGTCCTTGGCGGCCTGGACCGCGGCTCGGGCGTCGTCGTGGGTGGCGTGCCCGGTGACGCCGAGGACGTGCGCGTGCTTGTGCGGCTGCACCACGTCGATCGAGGCGCCGCCGGCCATCCGGCGCTCGCCGGCGATCGTCATCGGCAGCTCGATCCGCTCGGCGGCCAGTTCGGCCAGCCGTCGCTGGAGCCGTTCCCGGTCGGCGCTGCCGGGCTCGTAGGTGTGTACCGGCTCGTTGAGCGGCTCGGGTACGGAGAACACGGCGTCCATCACAGGCTCCTGGCGATCTCGACGACGACGGCGAAACCGGACCCGCGGGCGCCGGCCGGCGGCCGGACGCCGGACACCGCGGGGTCAGCGGCGGCGGGACCTGGCCCGATTCTGTCACGAGACGCCCCCGCGGGCCGCGCCTCCCCGCTACACCGAACAGCCGGATCATCTCGGGACCGTCGGCTCAACTCACCCACATCCGACGAAACATCGGATCGCAACCCCGTTCGTCGACGATTCTTCGGCGCTTACTCAACCGTTGATCCACTCCACCTCGGGGAAACGGCGGTATCCGAGCCCTCCGGATGCCACCACATCGGCGTACTGCAGTCGATCAAGGCGCAGACGGCACACGGCCCGCCCGAGGAGTGGTGATGCGCCGCGTACGCTGGATGACCGGTGACCTGCCCGGCCCGGCGCGGGGACATCCGGTGACCGTCGAAGGGAAGACGATGAGCAACCAGCCCGGCAGCTCCACGGCCGCGGAGACGGATCAGCCCGAGGCCGTCGGGCCGACCACGGGCGACGGGGCCACCGTCGAGACGTCCTCCGTCAAGGCGTCCTCCGTCAAGGCGTCCTCCGGAGAGGCACCGTTGGCCGAGGCACCGGCGGGCGAGGCTCCGACGGGCGAGGACGCAGTCGGCCCCGCGCATGGGGACGAGGGCATCGTCACCGGCGGACGGCCCGAGTTCGCGCCGGGCGCGATCGTGCTCGCCCTGCTCTCGGTCGGGTGGCTGGCCGCCATGCTCTGGTCCACCCGCGAGGCGATCCATTCCACGGCGGCCGGCGTCACCGCGATCAGCCTCTCCGCGTACGCGCTACCAGGCGTCATCACCGCCGCGCTGGTCACCGGCGCCACAATGGCCCTGCTCGCGACGAACCGGCTGGGCCTCGCCACGCTGCGCTTCCTGGCCGCCGTCGGCACCGGCCTCCTGGTCGGGCTCGTCACCGCGGTGGCGATCAACCTGACGTACGCGGACAACGCCACCACGAACACCATCGCCGGAACCGCGGCGGCGGCAGCGATCATCGGCGGGGCGATGGCCGGCGCGCGCCAGGCCCGGGTGGTGGGGGCGATCACGCTCGCCACGCTCACCGCGCAGATCTTCGTGGTGCTGTTCAGCCGCGCCCGCGACCCGCTCTCCGACCTGTTCGGCGCCGGGGAGACCCAGCAGTCGGTGCTCGACGCCGCGAAGTGGGTCTCGCGTACCGAGTCGCTGCTCGCCGGGCTGCTCGCCGGACTGGCCGCGTACCTCTATCTGACCTGGTCCCGGCGCCGGGCGGAGCGCCGCGACGGCGCCGCGTCGCCGCTGCGCTGGCCGGCCTACCTGGTCGCCGGGGCGGGCGCCGGCCTGCTCCTGCTGCTCACCGAGGTGATCATCCGGATCGGCGGCCGTGGGTTGCTCGACCTGGCCGCCGCGCTCAGCGAGGCCGACGAGGTGGCACAGACCGCGCTGGGCACCTCGCGGGTCGACAACGGGATCTGGGTGCTCTTCGTGGGCGCGCTGACCACGCTCATCGTCTTCGGGCGCACGCTCGGGCCGCGCCCGGTGGACGACGACGAGGACGAGCCGGCGGCCTGAACCGGCCCGGTCAGCCCGCCTCGCGCAGCAGCAGGTCCAGCTCGGTCACGTCGTACCACTCCAGTTCGTGGTCCTCGGCGCCGTCGACGGTGAACTGGGCGTCCGGGTCGCCGGCCTGGGCCTCCACCACCACGGCGACGGCGGCGGCCACGTCCTCGACCGCGTCCGCGCCGTCCACGTGCAGCGCGGCGACCGACTTCACCGGCACCGGCCCGGCCGGCCGGACCACGCTCGACCCCAGCTCGCCGCCGACCCGCTCGACCGCACGGGCCGGCAGGTCGGCCGAGACCACCACCCGTCGCCGGGGAGCGGCGGGGTCGTGCCGGAGCAGGAGCAGCGCATCCTGGGCGGCCCGGGTGAAGGCCACGTACTCCAGCTCCTCCTCGTCACCCTCGGCGTACCACTCGCGCAGCTCCGGGGTCACGGCGTGCGCCGCCTCGGCGCTCAGCCCCTCCTCGCGCAGCCGGGCGAGCATGGGAACGGTCGCCGGCAGGTACACCCGGACAAGCTCGTCGGTCACCGGTCACTCCCACACTCAGGCCGATCGCCGGCGGACGCCGACTCCGGGCGCCGATCATGCCGTACGCCGAGACCGTCATACACCCGGCACCCGCGCGGGTGAAGTCTCCCGCCGGTGTGTCTCCCGAACGGGCACGTGGCGATGTCACCTGGTGATGGCAAACTGAAGCAAACGCAACCAACCCCGGGAGTCGCACCGTGGAGTCGAGGTTCCTGCTGCTGTCCGACGTCGCCGCCGAGCTGAACGTGTCGGACTCGCAGGTCTACCACATGGTCCGCAGCGGCGAACTGCCCGCGATCAAGATCGGTGGCCGGGGTCAGTGGCGGGTCGAGCGCGCCCGGCTGGAGGAATACATCGAGCGCAAGTACGCCGAGACGGCCGAATGGGTACGCGGCAACCCGCTCGGCGAGCGCGACGAGGAGTGACCGCCCGGGGACCGCCTGCCATTGACGACGGTCGCCCGCGTCCGGGAAGATGAGAGCCTGTCGGAGGCAAACGAAGGCAAACGCAAGGATTCGAGATGGTTGACACCCGCCGTCCCCGCGCACCCCGCCCGCCGGTCCGTCTCCGGCCCGCCCCGCCGCTCGACCCGCCGTGCACCGACGAGGAACCGCTCTGGAGTCCCGTCGGTCAGCTCACGCTCGACCTGGCCGACCCGCGCCGCCGTTCCACCGCACGCCCCGCCGGCCGCGCCCCCGACGCGGCACCCGCCTGGCCCCGTTGGTCCGGTGCGCAGGCGTCAGCCCTCGCCTCCGCCACACCCGAGGGAGCGCGGGCCGCGCACCTGTTCGTGCGTACCTTCCTGGAGATCGTCAACGGCTTCCGGCCACCCGGTCAGCTCCGGCCGCTCTGCCTGCCCGAGTCGGCCGGCCCGGTGGCCGCCGAGCTGACCCGCGCGGCCCGCCGGGTGACGCCGGTCCGCCGCCGCACCGCCCGGCCGGCGCTGCTGCTACGGCGCCTGCGGGTGTGCGAACCGCGTGCGGGCGCGGTCGAGGCCACTGCCGTGTTCGCCGGCGCCGGCGGCGCGAGCTGGGCGGTGGCGATACGCCTGGAACGCCGCCGAGGCACCTGGCTGTGCCTCGTCCTCGACGTCCTCTGAGCCCGGTCGCCGCCTCCACGACCCGGCTCGACGCTGCGGCCACCCGCGCGGTCTGTGAGCGGGCACAGTCTCCCGACTCCCGGCGAGATCTTGGTACCAAACGGCCCTCATAGGGGCCATTTCCTACCAAGATCTCCGCAAATCCCACCACGCGGAACGCGAGTCTCGCCTGACGGAAGCCTCGTCGCAGCGACCCGCCGAACGAGGATCTCCGGCCCACGCCTGCACCTCCACCCGCGCCGATCTTGCACTTTCGGTCCCCCGATAACGGCATGAATCGGGCACGATGAGGGCCGAAACTGCAAGATCGGGGGGCAAGTAGGGGCGGGA
>NZ_JBMVFV010000077.1:0-27908 GCF_049538395.1 Micromonospora sp. AB353
TTGTTGGCCGAGGGATTCGACCAACCCGCTGCCGAGCGATTCGGAATCCCCGGGGTATCCGTCGGTTTCGCGACCTGGTCAGGACTGGCCTACCACCCGATCTCACCGGAACGAGCCCTCACCCCTGGCGAACTGGTCTCGCTTGAGATCGACGTACAGATGCTCTGGGCCTACTGTCGACACATCCAGCGAGCGGTGGAGGAGGGCCGAGACCCGGTGATGCCGCAGAGATTCGGCTGGCGCTTCCTGAGGGCTGCCCACTCGCGGCTCACCACGGCACGAGTGCAGGAGACAGCGCAGCACTGCATGATGCGCCAGGCAGCCGTGACGACGAGCGGCCTACCCGAGCGGCTGGTGCAGGCCCAGGCGGCGCTTCGCGAGGCAGAGACGATGAGTGGCAGAGTCGGCGCATGAGCGCTACGCGGGCAGCTTTGATTGTCATCGACATGCAGAACGGATTCATCAACGACCGGAGCCGGCACGTCATCCCCAAGGTCGTGGACCTGGTCGAGCGGTGGGAGGCTACCGGCCGGCCGGTCGTCTTCACCCGCTACCACAACTACCCGGGCAGCCCCTTTGAGAGGCTGATCCACTGGTCGGCGGTACAGCACGCGCCGGAGACGGAGATCGTGCCCGAGCTGAACCCGCACGCTGCTCGGGCACGAGCCGTGGTAGACAAGCGCGTCTACTCGTACTTCACGAACGAGGGAGCGGACATCGTCGCCCGCGAGGGTTGGACGGACCTCGTTTTCTGTGGTGTGGCCACCGAGAGTTGCGTGCTGAAGTCCGCGGTCGACGCCTTCGAGCGTGACCTGACGCCGTGGCTCGTGACGAACGCCTCGGCCAGTCACGGCGGTGCAGCCGCTCACGAGGCTGGCCTGTTGGTAGCAAGACGCTTCATCGGAGCCGGCCAGCTCATCAGCACGGGTCAAGCCACCATGCAGTTCGAGTGATCGGGTCTCTGGCAATGCTGCGCTACCCGCCACAGCCAGCCTGGAATGAGCGATGCTCCCCGTTAATGGCAAGGCCAGCCGTGACCATCGACTCCAACGCGTGGAGACCGTCCGGTTCGATCATCGCCGATACCACTGCCGCCCGATACGACGTGATCGCCAGGATCAACTGATCCGCCTTCGGGTCCGCCAAAGGGGCAACAGCGAGGGTGTATTCCTCGGCGTCTTGCTTCAGCCTTCGAAGTTCTGCCGGAGCAGGCACTCTCAGCCCGCTCGTTATCGGATCAAGGCCCTGCCGCCAAACGCCATAGGCTTCCTTTTCTATACGGCAAGAAGCGCTCGCAGGATTCGCACGAGCGCTCGCCGGGGTATCAGCCCATCCAACAATAGGCCAAGGCGATGAAGACGGGGTGGAGCGAGCTTGCTCATCAAGAATCGCCAGGGCCCGCTCCCGTTGCTCCTCGTCGGCGGCCGGGGCTTCGTTATTCGAAGATCCGCACCAACTCAAGCAACTTCCCAGCAAGCAGACCAGCGACAAGAACACTATCATCGGACCGCAACCGCCCGACTGTTTTCGCCCGGCACCCGCAGTCGACATCCTCGAATGGTCGCCACGCCAGTGGCCCTCCACCCAGGATCCATTCCGGAAATGGCCCCGAACGTAATGCCCGCGAACCCAATGTCGTCCCACTTATTTCCCCGACCTGCCGGTACCAGGAGGGGGATTCAGGGGGGAACGGTAGGACTCCCCGACACGAGCAGCCATGCTCATCGCGTCGTAACAGTCCAGGATGAGGCGCTTGGTGCGGTATTCGCCGTGGGTAGCCTCGTCCTTCTGGCGGACGACCTTGAAGGTGTCCATGATGTAGTCCACGTCGTCGCGGTCGATGCCGTAGAGGTGGAAGTAGGCTGCATCCAACTCGGCGCGGAGCAGTTCGCGCCGTGCCGGATCCCATCTGAACGGCGGGCCGTCGTAGCCAAGGTCGCGGGCGTAGGGCGCGAGATCATGGGCGGTGTAGGTCAGCTCCAACACTCGCTCTGTGATCCAGGCCGCCAACGTCCCGCCGCCCTGATCCCACGGCACGGGTTTGTCGTAACACTCGGGCGGCAAGACTGGAAGTTGTTTCTGAACGAACAGCGCCAGGTGGGTTCCGGCTATCTTCTGGCGCGCCACATAGTCCAACACAAAGGCACTTAGGTTAGCCTGAAGTACAGCTAGGGCTCGCTTAGCAAGAACGAAATAAATACCAGACGCCGCCCAGCGGGGCATAACGGTTGATATCAAGGTTCTTTCATCACTACTACGACAGATATCCCTCCAGCCCAACAGCCAATCTGATGTCGCAAGTCCGCCCCAACGCCCCGAGAACCATTCGGCGAGCAGAGACTGAGGGATCCAGTAACGGGGCATGACGCAGTGCGTTGGGTCCTTATGCGCTTCATCATCGAGACGCGGAAGGGTTCCCAGATTCAATTGCGCCTGAGTGGCCCCTTCGTAGGTAGAATACCGATGGTCAAAGTGGTGCAGCATCTTAGCTTCGTATAGCGGCACGGCTACTTCATCGGCTCGCCGCCAGGTATTCCCGACCCCCGCCCACCCTTCCTCTTGCAGTTGATCGCGAGTCTTGAAGAGATACGAGTCGTCGGACATGTGCAGCATCCGGCGTAGAGTTATACCCCAAGGGTTTCCATGCGGATCGCCATCGTTAATGAGCACGGGAATGCGCCGATAAATTTCGAGCGTTATCTCGGCGTCACGTCGGGTGACTAATACTGGGCACGTGCCGGTATTCGGGTTGATCAGGGTGATCTCGTCGGGCGTAAGAGAGTAAGCACGGGCGACAACCTGGCTCGCCTGCCGGGCCCGGAATACCAGCGATGCTCGCTCCGCTACCCGCTGTCTACCGCTGACTGACAGCAGCGCGAACCGGAATGAGTGGTGGACGTTAGGAAAGACCTTGTCTTCGTTCTCAAAGTCGTAGAGCGACACCAGGCTCTTCGTGACCACCAAATCCTTGAAGAAGTCTTGTGTCGTGGCGTCAGTGGCTATGCCAGTCGGCACGATGATGCCGACCTGGCCAAGCGGGTGCAGCACTACACGTACGGTCTCGGTAAACACGGAGTACGTGTTGATGTCGCCCTTACCAGTGAGCGGGTAGCGACCGGACGAACGCAGCAGGAGATCCACACCGTCGGCCTCGTGCAGGGCGGCGATCCACTCGGCGTACAGCATCTGATTGGCTGGCTCGTCGCTGTCGGCCAGAGCGGCGATAGCCTTCTTGCGGGCCGCGGCGTTCTTCGCGCCAGCGATCTCGGGTTCACGAGCGGCGAAGAACTCCTGCTCTTGGAGCTTGACCCGCTCCCACGGCGGGTTGCCAAGGACGCAGGAGAAGCCGCCCTCCCAGCCGGTCGCCTCGTCCACTGAGCCGTACTCGGGCACCTGGAAGATGTGCGGGAACTCGATGTGCCAGTGGAAGAAGCGGTACTGCTGGCTCAGCTCCTCCACCACCGACTCGATTCGGTGCGTCTCAAGCGACGAGTCGCCCTTGGCCAGAGTCTCAAGCGCGGCCTGCGTGATGGCGGTGTCGCGGGTCTCCTCGGTCTTCGGCTGCACGAACGCGGCGCACCAGGCGTCGGCGACCGTCTTAGCATGCCGGCGGTCCTCGTCCAGTGCCTTCGCCCGCTTGGCCTGCACATGCACGTCCGCAAGTCTGCGGGGCTCCGCGTACACGATTTCTTTGACCTTGGTCGCGAACGCGGTGTTGCCGATCTCGATGCCTGACACTCCGAAGAAGCTGCCCTGCCCGGACGATTCCTCGGCGTTCTGCTTCTTCAGCGCGGTGGCGACTCGCTTGTCGTCGCCGGTGAGGGCGGTGAAGGCGGCGTCGGGGATGCCGTCCTTGAGCAGCTTCGGGGTGACGCCGAGCAGGGAGTTGCCGACCCGGATGTTCGCGTCGAGGTAGCCGAGCGGCCGGCCCGGCTCCATCGCCTCCAGCCAGAGCGACACCTTGGCCAGTTCGGCGGCCATCTCGTTGACGTCCACCCCGTAGATGCAGCGGGCCACCACCCGGCGCATCGCGGAGCGGACCGCGGCCGGTGCGGGCTCCAGTTCGTCGGTCTCCTCGGCGGCCACCCGCTTGGCGATCCGGCGGGCCGCCGCGATCAGGAAGTGCCCCGACCCACAGGCCGGGTCGCAGACGGTCAGGTCGAGTAGCGCCTTGACGCGCTCCTCGGGGGTGGGCAGCGCGGTGGCCTCGTCCAGCAGCGGGTCGAGCGCCGAGTCGAGCAGGCATTCCACCAGAGAGGACGGGGTGTAGTAGGAGCCGGTGGTCTTGCGCTCGTTGCCGGCGAGCCGTTCGGCGTGGAAACGGCGGGCCGGGGCGTCCCAGCGGGGGCGCAGCTCCAGCAGCGACTCGTAGACGCTGCCCAGCTCCTCCGCGCCCAGGTGCTGGAAGTCGACCCGCTGCCGGCCGGTGCCCTTGCGCGCGGGCAGCACAGCCAGGGCCTCGACCGCGCGCAGCAGCGCGGTGTTGCTGAGGCCGGCCTCGGCGATCGGGGCGTCCAGCGCGCCGGGCTCGTAGAGGCCGCCGATGCCGGGCAGGCCCAGGGTCCGGTTGCCGGACTCCTCACCCAGGAACCGGAAGACCAGCCGCACCGCCTCCCACAGGTCGCCGTGGCCGGAGTGCCGGCGACGCAGCGCCAGCTCCCGCAGCCGCCGCGCCGAGAAGTAGGTGTCGTAGCGCTGCTTGGCCTGCGGGCCGGCCACCGGGTCGAGCAGGGCGTCGCGGTCCTCGGCGACGAACCAGAACAGCAGCCGGTAGACCAGGCGCAGCAGGGAGCGCTTGTAGTCCTCCAACGACAGGCTGACCTCGATCCGCTCCCGCAGGCCCGCGTTGTCCGGGTGGTCGAGGAAGCCGGTGCCGAGGATCTCCAGCGCCGCCTCCACCCCGTCGCGGAGCTGCTCCAGGGCACGCTCACCCTGCTTCGCTCCCTCCGTACGCCAGGCTTCCAGCAGGCAGGACGACGGCCCGGCCGCCGCGTCGCGGACGGCGAGCCGGGTGGCGTGCGCCACCCGGTAGAGCAGCACGAAGTCGGGGAACAGGTCGCCCTCGAAGATCGCCTCCAGGTCGAATTCGAGGTACGCGCTGCCGACCAGGCTGGTCGAGTCGCGCAGCAGCCGCACCCGCTGACCGTTGGCGACGATGCCCCAGAGCTGCTGCTCGGAGCGGTTGAGCAGTTGCTGCATCAGCGAGTGCGGGGCGGCGGCCGCCGCGCCGCGCATTCCCGGCGTCCGCCGGTCCAGGTCCGTTCCCCACCCGAGCAGATGCATCGGTACGGCTTCCCAGCGGTGGCTGACCGGGAACAGCTTCTCGTCCACGGTGATGCCACTCGGCAGCGACTCGATGCCGTCGTAGCCCAGCTCGCGCAGCAGGATCAGCAGCCACCGCTCCCGGGTCAGCCGGGCGGGCGCGGTGTCGCCGGCCCGCTCCCGCTGGCGCTTGAAGTCCCGCCACTGCTCCTGGAGGTAGGCGTAGGAGCGGTTGGCGTAGCGGCGCACCGACTCGCCGGACTGGAGGCCGTAGCTGGCCGCGTCCGCGCCGGGCAGGCCGGCGGCGCCGTCGCCGATCCGCTGCACCAGGCCGGCGGGGAGCAGCCCGCCCTCGACCCGGACGGCGGGGTAGGTGACCGCGCTCATCAGTTGGCCTCCGGGAGGTAGACGTAGACGCCGAGCACGTCGGCGGGCTTCTGGGCGGTGACGGTGATCTGCCGGCGGACCCGCTGGCCGGCCGCCTCGCGCACCCGGATGTGCGAGGCACGCAGCGCCTCGGCGAGGCCGTCGGCGGTGGAGTCCAGGTGCGGGACGACCTCATCGAGCTTGCCGATCACCCGGTCCAGCAGCGGGGTGGCGGCCTCGGGCAGCACGTTGCCGGTCGGGGTGGCCGCCAGGAGCGTGGCCACCTCCCCGTCGGGCAGCCACTCGGCGGCCGTGGGGGCGCCCCGGAAGGCCAGCAGCCGGGCCTCCTCGGCGACCATCCGGCGGGGCTCGGTGTCCGCGGCCCGGGTCGGCAGGGTCAGGTGCAGCCGGAACCGGACCAGCAGCAGGGTAGTCCGCTTGCTCACCGCCGAGGTCCGCATCACGCCGGCCCGGCGGGCCGGTCGCTGGTCGGCCGGCACCGTCCGGTCCAGCGCGCTCTCCAGCAGGTAGCGGGCCAGCGCGGAGACGTACGGGTCGGTGCGGTCCAGGTGAGCGGCGCGGGGCGGGGTGGGCAGCTCCCGGCGCAGGGCGAGGGTGGCCGGGTAGCCGGCCGGGAAGGCGTCCCGCAGCGGCAACGGCAGGGTGCCCGTGGCGGCGGTGAAGCCGTCACGGTCCGGGACGACGTCGGCGCCGAGCGCGGCGAAGCCGACCCGGGCGAACTCGGCCACCTCGTCCGGTGAGCCGAGGCTGGCCCGGATCTCAGCCAGCTCCGCGGCCACCTCCGCCGGCTGGATGCCCCGCTGCGCGTACTTGGTGCGGGACTCCTTCTCCTTCTCCGCGGCGCTGTCCCACTCCTTGTGCAGCTCCTCGCGATGCTCCAGACCGAGGCCGTCAATGGTGAGCTGCTCCGGTGCGTCCGGCGCGATCAGCAGCTCCTGCGCGATGGTCTGCAACACGTCGTCGCTGCGGTCCGGCACCGGCACCGAGACGCCCAGCGCCTTGCGGATCTGCTCGTGCTTGCGCAGCAGCACCTTGAGCACGATCTCGTCGATCCGGTTGTCCGTGCCGTAGATCATCACGGCGCGGACCTTCGGCGCACGCTGCCCGAACCGGTCGACGCGGCCCTCGCGCTGCTCGTGCCGGGTCGGGTTCCAGGCCAGGTCGTAGTGCACCACCGCCTGGAAGTGCTCCTGGAGGTTGACGCCCTCGGAGAGGCAGTCGGTGGCGACCAGCACCGGGCGGCGCTTCGGGTCGGCGGTCAGCTCCCTGATCCGGTCGGTGCGCTCCTCCGGCGGCAGTGCGCCGGTCACACAGCCGACCGTGAACGCCTTGCCGAGCGCGGCGCTCAGCCGCTCCGCGACGTACTCGGCGGTGTCGATGTAGCGGCAGAAGACGACCGGGTTGAAGCCGTCGCCGAGCAGCGCCTTGACCTCCTTGACCAGCAGGTCGAGCTTGTTGTCGCCCTTGGCGGCGAGCGCCTCGGCGCGGCGGGCGAAGGCGAGCAGCCTGCGCCGCTCTGGGCTGCCCGAATCGGCCTCGGTGTCGGCACCCGGCACCAGGTCCACCGACTCCTGGGTCTCGTCGTCGGGCAGGTCCAGCACGGCGGCCCGGCCCAGGGCGTCGGCCTCGGCGGCGTCGGTCGCATCGGCGTTCGCCGCCCGGGTACGAAGGGTCGCGGCGGCGGCCTGCGGCGACGATGCCATCGCGCGCAGCAGCGCCAGCGCGGACCAGTAGCGCACCCGCTGGCGCACCTGCCCGCCGATCGGGTCCCGCACCGTCTGCCGGGCGTAGGCGACCACGTCGTCGAAGAGGCTCCGGTAGTCGCCGGTCAGCCGGTAGGCACGCTCGGTCGACTCACGGTCCTCAGGGAACGGGGTGTCCTCCAGGAAGCGGCGGATGTCCACCCGACGACGCTGCACGAAGTGCCGGGCCAGCAGCTCCCGGCCCTCGACCCGGTCCAGGTCGACGGTCTCCAGGCGCGGGTCGAGCAGGCCGACGAGGTTGCGGAAGCCGGCGTCCTTGCCGCTGTGCGGGGTGGCGGTCACCAGGATCAGGTGTCGGTCGCCACGGGCGGCCAGCCTGCGGACCAGTTCGTGGCGCTGCATCCGGGACTTGCCGCCGGCGTTGCTGTCGTCCAGCACGCAGGAGTGCGCCTCGTCGACGATCACCAGGTCGGGGGCGCCGCGCAGGAACTGGTCGCGCAGCTCCGGCCGCTTGATGTAGTCGGTGGAGACCACCACGTGCCGGTACCGGTCGAAGATCGATTGCGCGCCGACCAGGTCGCGCTCCAGCCGGCGTACGGTGCCGGGCAGCACCAGCTCGGCGGCGACGCCGAACTTCTCGGCCAGCTCCCGCTGCCACTGCTCCGCCAGGGCCGGGCTGCACAGGACCGCCAGCCCATTGGCGTCGCCCTGGGCCAGCAGCTCGGCGGCGATCAGACCCGACTCGACGGTCTTGCCGATGCCCACGTCGTCGGCGATCAACAGCCGGACGGTGTCCTGCCGCAGCGCCATCAGCAGCGGCACGAGCTGGTAGGGCCGAGGCTCGACGGCCAGCCCACCGAGGGAGCGGAACGGCCCGCCGGTGGAGCGGAAACCGATCCGCAGCGCCGTCCGCAGCAGGGCGGCCCGGCTGGCGTTGCCGGCGTCCGTCGGGTCGGGGTAGGCGAAGGTCGCCGAGGTGACCTCTTCCAGGTCCGGCAGGACGGCCGCGCGTTCGTCGTCCGAGCCGCCGAGCGGGCGCAGCACCAGCAGGTCCGGCTCCGACTCGGGGAGCACCACCCACTCGCGGCCCCGCGCCCTGACCAGCGTGCCCGGCTCGAACCGCTCCGCGGTCACAGTCATCAGTTGCTCCCTGTCCTGTGCTGACCGAACACGCTCGGATACCGGTCCACCGCCCGCTGCCACTCGCCCGCCGTCACCCGGATCGGCGTCCAGCCGGCGTCGTAGAGGCTGTCCTCGGCGTCGCCGTCCCGGCCCTCGCCGTAGGGCTCGCCGGGCACGTCGACGAACACGGCTGCCTCGTGCTCCCGGTAGACGAGGTCGGGCGTCGCCTCGGCGACCTTTTCACGCCCGCTGTCCGGCGTCCGGTAGCTCGCCTGCTTCAACCACGCTACGAAGTCCGCCGCCGGCCCGGTCACGTCCAGCCCTTGTCCGGCGGATCGGGCGGGGCTGGTGTTGGTTGTCCTGGCCCCGGCCAGCTCCAGCAGGACGTCGACGATGAGGTGCCGGTCGACCAGCTTGTGAAACGGCTGGTTGGAGTACGACAGGAGGCAGTCGTAGCAGCCCTGGACACACCGGTCGTCGCTGTCCGCCACGTACTGCGGTGCCTCGTCGCCGGTCTGTGGATCGAAGTGCGCTATCTCCAACGCCTTTGCCGCCACCTGGCTGACTGCCCCTGGCTCCTCCACGAGGCGACGGAGGACACCTGCGCCACCCTCCGCGCTCTCGATGAACAGCATCCGGCCCTGCTCGTCGAGATCGGGCAGAAGCTCCCCGGTGAGTTCCGAGTCCTCCAGCTGGAAGGTCGCCTCGATGCCCCGCTCCAGGGCGTAGAGCAGCGAGATCGCCTCCTCGCGGGTCGCCTTGCGGGCCAGCCGCAACACCAGGATGTTGCGCCGGTCCTCGACGTACGGAATCACCCGCTGCTTGCGCTTGGTCTCCTCGGCGACGCCGAGATCCTCCTCGTCGGTGGTCTTCTCGCCCGCCTTGGACTCCGAGAGCCACTCTCCGCTGGTGGTGTCCAGCCAGAAGCCGCGGATCTTCTGGTCCTTACGTCGGGTCAGCCCGAGGTTGGCCCGCCGGACCGTGGCGGCGTCGCCGTAGACCAGGGTCGCCACCGCCGGCGCGTCCTCCGGCGCCACCGTCGCAGTGAGCTTGCCCGGCCGCCCACCGTGATGGTGGAAGCGATACGACGTCTCGATCTGGAAGCCGGACCGACGGCGCTCCTCCTCGTCGGAGGAGATCCGCTCCCGCCGCTGGGTCCGCACCGTGTAGAGCCGCAGCAGGTTGTCGTCGATCGCGCCGAGCTGCTCACCGCAGCTGTCGCAGACGTCGATCCCCGGCGCGTCGTCGTGCAGGTGACCGCAGGCACGGCAGCGTCGCGCTGAAGTGGTGAGGAGGTTGTCCTTGCCGGGCTCCGCCGCCTGCTGGAGCTGCACGCTGCGCACCATGTAGCGGGCGCCCTCGTGGTAGATGAGCGCCCCCGGCCCGAACTCGCTGATGCCGATGAACCGGGGCCGGTGGATGTAGTCACCCTGCCGCTGCCCATTGAGGCCGGGGATGTAGGCGGCGAGCGGCAGCCGGGGGAAGGAATAGCCCGGCAGGAAGCCCTCGGACGCCAGGTAGCGGTAGGTGTAGAAGTCCGTCTGCGGTTCGTCGGAGTCCTCGTTGCGGAGCAGGTCGAGCTGCACCCGGGCGTCGTTGGCCCGCCGGTGCGCCTCCTCACGGGCCTTGTGTGAGACGTTCGTGTCGACCGCCCGGCGCCCCTGCACCTCGTACTCCCGGAACGCGGCGCGATAGAGCTTGCGCCACCGGTCCAGGGCCTCCTCGAAGCTGCGCGGCGCCCGGTCGATCATTTCCGTCACCCAGGTGGGACGCCACCACGGCGCTTCAAGCAGCCCGCCGGCCAGATCCCCGGCGAGCGCCACCTCGGCGCGGGCCAGCGCACGGCGGCGGGCCTCCGGGTCCTCGATCGACTTCTTCAGCTTTGGCAGTAGCTCCAGCGACGGGTTGTCTCCGCCCGTCTCCATCACCGCCGCGAGCGAGCTGGGCAGCTCCTCCCCCGTCTCGGCGAGCCAGATGGCCTGGAGGTGCGAGCGGACCAGGTCCTCGTTGGCCAGGTCGAGGCGGGGCGGCTGCACCGCACCGCCGACCATGAGCGTCGGCCGCTTGAAGTAATACTGGTCGTGCGCGCTGCCGGTCGAGCAGTAGGTCACCACCAGCGCCGGCTGCCCGGAGCGGCCGGCCCGGCCGGCACGCTGGGCGTAGTTCGCTGGGGTCGGCGGCACGTTGCGCAGCGCCACCGCGTTGAGGGCATTGATGTCGACGCCCAGCTCCATCGTCGGCGAGCAGAACAGCAGCGGCAGGTCACCCTCGCGGAACTCCCGCTCCCGCTCCTGTCGCACCTCCGGTGTGACCTGCGCGGTGTGCTCCTTCGCCTGCAAGCCGGCGAGCAGGTGCGAGGTGTCGCGGTAGAGGTCGCGGAAGAAGGTGTTGACCCGGGCACCGACCTCGCCGGAGAGCTGCTTGCGGACCCGATCCTCCGCGCCAGCCTTACCGTCGCCTGCCTGCCACCGGAGCGCGTCCGAGCGGAGCCGGTAGCCGCCGATCAGATCGTCCCCCTCACCGGGCACCGCCTGGATCACCAAGCCAGCCTCGGTGAGCACCGCCAAAAGGTCGCGGATCATGTCTTGGGCGTCGGCGACGCTGCACGGCTGTCCGGGCTTGTCGTACTGCCGCTTCAGGTATTTGCCCAGGGCCCCTCGGCCGGAGAGGTGCAGGTAGGAGCGGGGGCGGCCCTTGCCGCTCGGCTTCGGGAAGGCGATCGCGGCGACGGTGGCCCGCTCCCGCACCCCGAGCGCCCACGGCTCGGCCAGGTGCTGCACCGACAGCCGGCGGATCTCGTCGAAACCCTCCTCGGTGAGGCAGCGCACGTCGATGGCCAGGTTGCGGCGCATCTCGTCAAGCAGCGTCGCCGCGATCTCGTACCGGTGTTCAGGGTTGTCGTCGCGGAGCAGGTGGTGGCGGCTCTCCCAGATCTCCTGGTCGGCGGCGACCTCGTCGAGATAGCGGTAGCCGACCCGGAGCAGACCGGTCTGCTCGAGGTTGGGCATGGTCACCCGCCAGCCCCGTTCCAGGTCGAGGTAGAGCCGGTAGTTGACCACCTCGCGCAGCGCTCGCCAGATCTCCTCCTTGCCGTAGCGGACCTCGGGCCGGCGAGCGAACTCGGTCAGCTGCAACCCGAGCGCCTCAGTGACGCGCTGAGCGACCCGCTCGTGCGTGAGACCGTCCGGCTCCTTCTCCGCCGCCCGGTACAGGGCACCACGAAGCTGCACTACCTGGACGAAGTCGTTGAAGTGCCCGGCCTGGAGAGAGGCGTCCTGGCGGTTGTCGACGAACGACAGCAGCTTTTGCGCCGGCTTGTCGAGCGTCGGCTCGGCGCGGAGCGCCCGAACGATACTGGCCCCGATCACCGAGAGCGCCGAACTCCGACCCTCGGTGGAGAGCTTGGCCAACTGGGCGAAGTCCTTGCCCCGCTGGCGCTCGTACGAGACCCGGCAGCGCAGACAGAACCGGAAGGGCGCGGCGACCCAGGCGGCGGTGATCCCTTCACCCGGCGCGACCTCGAAACCCTCGGCGTCGACATGCACCACCTCGGGGAGATATTTACGCTTGCCTTCGGCCGGAATGGTACTGCCGTCGTCTGCGAGCACGGTCCACGAGTACGGCAGCCGGCCGTCCTGCACAGCGATCTCAAGGCTCGCCGGCCAGGGTTGGTCGTCACTGAGGTAGAGGTAGCCCCCGTCCTCACTGGTGTCCGAGTCCTGCCGCGCCTCGAAGCCGTTCACCGACCGGCGGACGGTGAGGTACTCCTGCCCGCACTCGCGACAGAACGCCAACGGCACGAGGATCTTCCGCTCGGTCGGGCCACTGTCCGGGGAAACGGTCTGATAGCGGCTGGTGATATGCCGCTCGGCCGGCGACTCGATAGTGACGTAGACGTTGTCACCCTTGGAGAGGAACTGGTGCAGCCGGAATGCGAAAACCGGGCGCCCGGTCTGCGGGTGCTTGATCCGGGCACCGGCCTGGAGCACGGCCTGAATGGCCTCCTGGCAGTCATCGGCGGATTCGTGCGTGACCTCAGCCAAGTTGTCCGCGGCCTCCGGGACCGTGCGCGGCGTCCGCCTGCGGACCAACCGGCCGGTGCCTTCCTCGGATTCCACGCCGAACGCGCTCTCCACCCAGTGGGCCAACGGGTCCTGACGGAAGTCGTCAACGTCCGGCTCGTGTGCGTCCCGGCACCAGTGCCGTACCCGCTCGGCGAGCCCACCGGTGGCGGGGCCGGCGGCCGTCGTGGCGCGTTGCAGGGACTCTCCGATGACATGCTCCGCCGCGACGGGCTGGCCGAACAGCCGCGTTGCCACGTCGGCAACCGCTCTTCGCTGATGCGCGGCGTCGCCCTCGGTGGTCATGGTGGCCGAGGTTCCGATGCACTGCAGATCCGCCGCCTCGCAGGCATCCTTCGTCCGGCGCACGAGAAACGCCACATCCGCGCCCTGCCGCCCGCGGTAGGTGTGCAACTCGTCGAGCACGAGGAACCACAGGCCGTTGGCAGCTCGGATCAGACGGTCCCGTTCCCGGTGCCGAGTCAACACCAGCTCGAGCATCACGTAGTTGGTGAGCAGGATGTCCGGTGGATCTTGGAGGATCCGACGCCGCGCCTCGAGGCTCTCCTGACCGGTGTACCGGTCGAACGTGACCAACGGCGCACCGTCCGGAGCACCCCAACAGAGGAACTTTTCCAGCTCGTGGAGCTGACTGTTGGCCAGCGCGTTCATCGGATAGACGATGATCGCCTTGACACCAGGCTGGTACGTCCCGTCCGCTTTCGCCCGCAGCACCCGGTCGACGATCGGCACGATGTAGGACAGGCTCTTACCCGAACCGGTCCCCGTGGTCAGCACGTAGCTGTGACCGGCCCGGGCCGTCGCAATGGCTTCCCGCTGGTGCCGATGGAGTCGCAAGGGCTGGCTCCCCGGATCGCCCTTGTGCTCCTTGATGCGGAAGATCCGCTCATTGTCCGGATGCAGCAGACCCTCAGCCACGAGAACGTCGATCGTGCCGCCGGAGGCAAAGTTCGGGTTGAGCGAGAGATAGGGCGCCGGCCACTGGTAGCCGGAGGCGGCGAGCCGTTCGACGTGCTTCCTGATCTCCGCGTCACGGGGATCGACGAAACTCGAAGTGAACTCCCGGTAGTCCCCGATGAGTCGATCACGCACATCGAAGACATCCATCTGTACTCCTCGCAGCCCCGCCGTTGCAGGGCTGATTCAATCATTTCAACGCTGGAACAGTGCCCCCCCGGTGGCGGCTCGACTTCAATCTTGACCACACCGGCGGGGTGCTCACTCCGTGCGGCTATCGGTCAACCGTCCCAGCGTCAGACATGAAGTCGGAAACCCGACTCCTTGATCGAATACCGAAGAAGACCTCGGCCAAGGACGGTTCCGCCGGGAAGGTCAGGCGCATCGCCGGGTCGGCTCAGACGGGGCGGCGGCCGGCGAAGCCGCACTCGACCCGGTGATACCACCGGATGTCGGTGTCCCCCTCCAGCCAGCACCACAGCACCGCCCGGCCGTCACGCTCACCGGGAAAGTCGAGCAGCACCGGGGCGATCCCCTTGACCGCGATGTCGTGCTGGTGGAACTCGTCCACCACGAGATGCAGGCGCGCCTCCAGCGCCTTCACCTCAGCGAGACCGCCGAGCGCGCTGACGCCGTGATCGGCCAGATCGACACGCAACTCGGCCAGGTCGGCCCGCAACCGGATCAGCTCGTCGACGCGCGGCCGCAACGTGGCCACCAGGTGACGCGCCTGGGCGAGAGTGAACACCGGGCCAGTATGCGGCACGACCGTCCGGAGGGAAGCTGCCACACGGCACCGCCGGAACGGCGCCGGGTATCGAGCATCGTCACGCTCGGGTATACAGATGGTTCCTCCCGGGATCGGCCCTCGGCTTGCCCGGACGCCCCTCGCCCGTCGTTGGAGGCTCACTGGCATGAGCGATCGTTCGCCCAGCCCCAGCACCCCGGACCCGCGGTACCTGTTCCGGTACCGGGATCTGGTCGCCGACACCCTGCCCGAGCATCGCACCGTCCTGCAGGAGCGTGGTTGGTGCTGGTGGGGCTGGTGGAAGCGACCCAACGAACCCGGCCGACTGGAGGTATGGGAGGCGCTCGAACGCGAGACGCTGGAGGGACGTCGGGTGCCGATCGGGCTGTTCCACTCCGGGACGGGCCTCGTCCATCCCGCCATCGTCAACCGCGTGATCCTGCCGCAGCCGGACGATCTCGGGGCCTTCACCTCGCTCAGTCCGCCCGACGCCGAACGGGACGGCGTTCCACCCTACTATCGGGCGAGTCGGCACAGCCGGGGGTGGCTACGGCTGGTGGCCCTGGCCGAGGAGCCGATGGAATTCTTCGGGAAGTTCTCCTTCGCCGCCGCACCGCCGTTGCCACATCATCCGCCGGGCCAACTGGAGCGGCTGGTGGGTAAGCGGATCCTGGACGCTGACGAACTGCGCGCGATGGACACCACCATCTGGGAGATCCGTCCGGCCCAGCCGGCTGACTCCAGCGAGCGGTTCCTGACCGCGTCGCCACGCCAGGACGGCGCGCTGTCCCCCGAGCCGATCGCCTGCCCAGGGCCGTGGCTGCTGCACCTCACCGATCCGCACTATGCGACCGGGCGGTTTCGGTCGGAGCATCAGTGGCGGCTGGAGACCGAGGACGGCACTACTCGCCCGACCATGGTCGACGCGATCTCCGATGCCCTGGCTCGTGATCAGCGGTCGGTAGGAGCGGTCCTCGTAACGGGCGATCTCACCTACGTCGCCCACCGCGACGAGTTCGCGGCGGCGCGGGCCGGCCTCTTCAAGCTCACCAATGGGCTGCTCGGGCTGGGCATGGAACATCTCGTCGTCATCCCCGGCAATCACGACATCGCCTGGACCCGCGGTGATTCGTACGAATACGGAGCACCGGTCGAGGTGGCTCCGGCGGCGGCAACGGCCGACTACCGGGAGTTCTTTCGCGCCCTATACGGATACCCGGCCTCACCCCACCTCTCGATGGCTCGCCGCTTCGTCTTCCCCGGCGGCAACCTGGTCGACATCGCCGCGGTCAACTCCAGCTCGCTGGAACAGGGGCAGTCGTTCCTGGCGGGCATGGGCCGGGTCCAGGAGTCCGCATACCGCGAGGTGACCAGTGCGCTCGCCTGGTCGAGCCCTGGATCAGCCCTGCGCGTGCTCGCGCTGCATCATCATCTCGCACTGACCGAGGACCTCGAATCGCCCGACGAGTACGCGACGGGTTTCGGGATCGCCATCGACGCACCAAGGATCCAGCGCCTGGCCGCCCGTGACGGGGTACACCTCGCGGTGCACGGGCACAAGCACCGCGCGTTCGTCTGGCGCACCGAGGCGTACCATCTCCCCGAATACAGCAACGAACGCTGGGACCTGGGACGCTTCAACATCGTCGGTGGCGGGAGCAGCGGCTCGAGATCGTCAGACGGTCGGCGTAACTTCTTCAACCTCATCCGGATGGCGGGTCCAGTCGTGGAGTTGGAGATGTACCGGAGTCAACAACAAGGCTCGTTCGAACGCTTCATGACCTGGCGGGCCCCGCTGGCAACAGCGTCAGACGGCCGGCTTGAGATTGCCCCCTGGAAGGTCGTTTCCCCATGACCATCAGACGGCCCGTCGTGCACGCCCTCATCCTCGACATGGACAACACGTTGTACGACTGGGTGGCGTACTTCGTGCCGGCAGTGCGAGCGATGGTGGCCGTAGCCGCCGGACTCCTCGACGTGTCCGAGGACGAGTTGCGCAACGACCTCCAGGCCGTGCATCGCAACCACGGCAACACCGAGCACCCCTTCGCGTTGCTCGAAACCTCTGCCGTCGAGCGACGCCTGCCCGGGATGAGCCAACGAGCACGACACGAGCACCTACTTCCGGCCTTCGCCGCATTCAATGAGGTCCGGCGACGCCACCTTCACCTCTATCCGGACGTGGAAAGCACGCTCCGGGCCATCAAGGCCACAGGTTGTCACGTTGTGGGACACACCGAGGCCAAGGACGTGAACATCAGCAGTCGAGCAAGGTCGCTCGGGTTGGACGCGATGTTGGAGGCGATCTACGCGCCCCGCTTCGTCGGGCCGCCTCACCCATTGGGCGCCGATCGACGGTCCGTTCCGGCCGCAATCGAGGTTCGCGTACTGCCACCGACGGCACGCAAGCCCAATCCGGAGATCGCCCGTCAGATCTCCGAGCAGCTCGGCGTTCCGACTGCCCACTGCCTGTACGTGGGCGACAGCCTGAGCAAGGACGTGGCAATGGCCAAGCGAGCAGGGATGCTCGCCGCCTGGGCTCGCTACGGCACCCACCACGACTCCGACCTCTGGCGCGGCTTGGTCGCACTGTCCCACTGGGACCCGGCGGCCGTCACCGCAGCAGAAGTCAAGAGCGATGATCCTCCGCAGTACGCGCCGGACGTGACGCTCGACGCCTTCCGCGAGTTGTGCGACCACTACACCTTCAGTGCTGCACCGCACCCGAGGCGGCCTCAGGTGATATCGGCCTGCTTGCCGGCGGCACCGGCCGATTGACCCGCTCCGACGGAGGTGTGGTCCGCTGCGGGCGACCATCCGCTCCGCCGGTTCAGGTCACCGATGTTGCTGCGGAACTCACTGAGCCACTCGCCGGTCTCCGCCTCGACCAACTCGGCCGTCCGCAGCACGAGCACGCGGATTAGTTCCTCGCGCCGGCGTATCACCGCGTCCTCCGTAGCCGCGGCACCCAACTCCGTGGTTACCCAGTCCAGCCGGAACTCGATGAGTGCCCGCTGAAGCGCTTGCGCGGTGGCGATGTCGCGCATCCAGGCCGAGGACAGGCCAAAGAAGTGGTCGAAGGCCAGGCAGCCACCAGCCAAGGCGAGAAGGACATATCCCCAGTTGGCGCCGCTCCCAGCGCTCGCCGCGCTGACGAGGGGTACGACTCCGCCAGCGATCCCCAGCAGAATCGCGCAGCCGCGCAGCAGGCGGGAGATCCTGCGGCGTACCGCCTTGTCGCGCAGGTACCAGGCAACCGCGTCCTCAGCCTGCCCTTCCGCCCACCCGCGCAAACGGTCCAGAACGGCCTCAGGCTGTTGGTCCGCCGCGAAGTCGGGGAACGGGCGGATGATCATATCCCGTCGCGGGACTCGACGGCTTGGCCTGTCGACGTGACCGTTGCCCGCTACCACGAGCCGCCCGATCCCAGCGCATGGCGAAGGCCGTGGCCGGGTGGCGGGTCGAGGATCGGAGAATGCTGTCGCGCCATACGCACAGCCTGCGTCATCGCGCCCTACCACTCAAGGAGTCAGACGTCTCGATCCTGCTCGGTGGGAGTCACCCCTCGGTCAGGATTGGACGCGTTCCGCCTCCTGCACGAACGTGTCGCTCCGCCGGGCCCCCATCCGGTCCAGCTCGTCCAGCACCGCCCCCACCCCGTCCGCACCCACCAGCACCGTGACGCGCAGCCGGGCCGACAACGGCTGGTCCTGCCAGTAACCACGCGGCAGCAGGCTGGCCTGTGGCGTCGTCGTCGCCACGGCGGCGTCGCTGACGATGACCGAGATCGCGCCCGCGCGCAGCAGCGCGTCGCGCAGGTCGGCGCTGTTCGCCGCCGGGTCCGGTTCCAGCAGCGCGGTGACCAGCCGTACCCGCTGGCCGGGCGGCGCGGCCGGTTCGCCGTCCGGTGCCGCCGCGGCACGGCGCCGGGGCGCGCCGGGCGCGGTCAGGCTGGTGACCCCGCCCAGGTGGTACGCGTCGGCACCCTGTTGCGCCTGGTCCAGGCGTTCCTGGTCGGCCGGCGGCACGCGCAGGCCGATGAGCGCCTGCACCCCGGCGGCGATCAGCCAGGTCAGGACGAAGGAGAACGCCACAACGCTCACCACGCCGACGAGCTGGCGCCACAGCAGGCCGCCTCCCCCGCCGAGGAGCAGCCCGTCGGCGCCGAGCGGGTTGACCCCGCGGTTGCCGAACAGGCCGAGCAGGAGCGTGCCGAGCATGCCGCCGACGAAGTGCACGGCGAGCACGTCGAGCGCGTCGTCGAGGCGCAGCACGTACTTCAGCTTCAGCGCGAAGTGGCAGACCAGGCCGGCCAGCGCGCCGATCGCGACGGCCGAGGCCGCGTTGACGTACCCGGCGGTCGGGGTGACAGTCGCGAGGCCCGCGACCGCGCCGGAGACCGCGCCCACGACGGTGCTGTGTCCGTCGGTGACGCGTTCCAGCGCCAGCCAGACGAGCATCGCCGCGGCGGCGGCCAGGTGCGTGTTGAGAACGGCCTGGGCGGCCAGGCCGTTGGCCTGGAGGCCGTCGCCGCCGTTGAAGCCGAACCAGCCGAACCAGAGGATGCCGGCGCCGACGATGGTCAGCGGGATCGAGTTCGGCGGCGCGGCGGTGTGCGGCCAGTCCCGGCGCCGGCCGACGACGAGCAGGACGGCGAGGACGGCGGCGCCGGCGCTGGCGTGCACGACGAGCCCGCCGGCCCAGTCCTGGGTGCCGAACTTGGCGAGCCACCCGCCGGGATGCCAGAGCCAGTGCGCGATCGGCGCGTAGACCACTATCGACCAGACCGCGAGGAACAGCACCCAGCCGCCGAAGCGCAGCCGGCCGGCGGTGGCGCCGGTGACCAGCGCGGGTGTGATCACCGCGAACATCATCTGGAACAGCACGAACGCCAGCGTCGGGATGGTGATCCGGCCGTCGATGACGTGCAGGTTCGGTGCGGGCGGCACCTTCAGGTCGGTGAGCCCGAACAGTTCCAGGTTGCCGAAGAGTCCGCTGCCGGCGTCGTCGCCGAAGGCGATGGTGTAGCCGACGAGCACCCAGGTCAGGCTGACCACGCCCAGCGCGATCATGTTCTGTTGCAGCATCGCCAGGACGTTGCGGGTGCGGACCATGCCGCCGTAGAACGCGGCGAGCCCCGGCGTCATGAACAGGACGAGGCCGGCGCAGACGAGCACCCAGGCGGTGTCACCCGCGTTCGGAGCGGACACGGTTTCCCTCCTTCTCTCGCAGGTGGACGGAGTCGCGGACGGTGTGCATCACGGTGTCCTTGACCCGTTCGTGGTTGGGCACCGGCGCGAAGTGCCGGTCCGGCAGCAGCAACAGCCAGGTGGCGATGTTGAACGGCCCGGTCAGCACCGGGATGCCGAGCGGGGTGAGCATGGTGGTCAGCGCCATCTGCACGAACAGCGTCAGCGCGATGCCGAACAGCGTGTAGACGGTGACCAGCGCGCCGGGGCGGTGCGCCACGGCGCCCACCACGATCGCGGTCAGCACCGCGTTGAAGGCGAACAGGCCCTTGTCCAGGGACGCGCCGTCGGCGCCGAACCAGAGCGCCAGCAGTGTCGCGCCGACGGCGCCGATCACCGCGAACAGCGCCGACCACCGGGAGTTGATCAGCAGGGCGATGAGGATGAGCAGGCCGGTGACCCAGCTCTCGATCAGGTAGATCTGGGACACGCCCTTGAAGAAGACCGGGATGAGGCCCCAGTCGAACGTCCCGCCGGTCAGCGATCCCTCACCGGGGAACTGCGGCGTCAGCTTGGTGAGGACGGTGAACCTGTTGAACTGGTACGCCGCCATCAGCAGGAACCAGGTCGTGAGCACGAACGGGAACGTGTAGGCGGTCAGGTTCCAGCGTTTGAAGACGGCGTTGAGGGCGAGCGTGACCACCACCGTGCCGATCGCGCCGAGCACGAGGTAGAGCCACATCAGCGGACGCTGGTCGAGGAACGTGGGCACCGCGAGGCCGGTCAGTAGCGGGCTGAAGCCGAACAGGCCCTTGCGCCAGCTGGACATGTCGACCCGGAGCGCCAGCGCGGTCGCGGTGCCCACGACCAGGCCGAGCACGCCGCCGCCGAACACCCGGGGCGTCCCGTTCTCGAACGCGCCCCAGGCGAGCGCGATCAGGATGAGCAGGCCGCTGAGCGGATTGTTCTGGAGCACCACCTGCGCGGCGCCGCGCAGGCAGGAGTCGACGAACCCGACCGCCGGGTTCCGGTCGGCCAGACGGTGCCAGCCTCGTCCGATGTCGGCCATGTCGCTGTCCTCCTCGCCTCAACGCCAGCTGAAGACCGGCGGGAAGGTGCAGCCGGTCACCTCTTCGCGGGCGGCGGTGCAGAACGCGCGTACCGCCGCGCGGACCGGCTCGGTCTCCTGACCCAGCACCTTGAACACCAGGCCGGCGTCGTTCGGCAGCCGGCTGACGGCGGTGGCCAGCGGTGTCTGCTCGTCCCACACCGGCGTCGCGGTCCGCTCGAAGACCCGGGCCGCCCGGTCCGGGTCGGTCAGCAGCACGGCGTTGCCGAAGACGTGGAAGCGGTCCATCATCCCGATCCGTGACACCGGGAACCGGCCGGGCGTGATGACGAACTTCTCGACGAACAGCGGGCGTCCGTCGGGCCGCTGCGCCCGCAGCGTGGTGGAGAACAGGTCGTACGCGAAGATCTCACCGTCGCGGTAGTACTTGCGGCCGGGCTGGAGCACCTCGGCGTACAGCATCGTCGCGGTCTCCGGCAGCCGGACCACGGTGTCGGAGACGAACCGGCTGCGCCGGAACGGGATCACCGGTTCGGGCAGGAACTCCAGGTAGGCGTCCTCGGCCAGGGTGAAGCTCTGGGTCTGGGTGCCGTAGTTGGCGTCCATCTCCTGGATCTTGGTGGCGGCCTGGGTGACCAGGTGCGCCTGCGCGCCCGGCCCCAGGTCGACGTCGATGCGCAGCCGGTCGCCCTGGAGCACGCCGCCGGAGGTGGTGAGGATCATGACGCAGGGCAGGCCCGGCATCTCCTCGTCCCAGTACAGCGCGCGCTGCACCAGCAGCGGAGACTGCCGGAAGACGTCGCGCATGATGGTCCGGTCCTCGCGCCGCTCGAACCCCAGCCGGAGGATGCCCACCTTGCCGTTCGCGGCGGCCGGCAGCTGCGCCGGCTGGTCCTGGTACGGCGCGAGTTCCCGGACGGAGTCCAGAGTGGTCATGCGAGGACTTCGGCGTCGAACAGCGCGTTGCGGCGGACCAGGTCCACCAGGTCGTCGATGCCCTCGCCGGTCTTGCAGTTGGTGAACACGAACGGCTTGCCGCCGCGCATCAGCTCGGCGTCGCGGGCCATCACGTCCAGGTCGGCGTCGACGTACGGGGCCAGGTCGGTTTTGTTGATCACGAGGATGTCGGACTTGGAGATACCGGGGCCGTTCTTGCGCGGGATCTTGTCGCCGGCCGCCACGTCGATCACGTAGATGAAGTAGTCGACGAGTGCCGGGCTGAAGGTGAGCGTGAGGTTGTCGCCGCCGCTCTCGATGAGCACGACGTCGCTGTCCGGGAACCGCGCCTCCATGTCCTCGACCGCGGCGAGGTTCATGCTGGGGTCCTCGCGAACGGCGGTGTGCGGGCAGGCGCCGGTCTCCACGCCGACGATGCGTTCCTCCACCAGCACGCCGGTCAGGGCACGGCGGACGTGTTTGGCGTCCTCGGTGGTGACCACGTCGTTGGTGATGACCAGGATGCGCAGGCCCTGCTCGACCAGGCGGGGCACGACGGCCTCGATGATGGCCGTCTTGCCGCTGCCCACCGGGCCGCCGACGCCGATCCGACTCGCTGATTTCATCTTTGAAAAAGCCCTTCAGGTGATGAGCGCTCAGCTCATGAACATCCGTACGTGTGCGTGCTGGTGCGCGCCGGCCAGCACGTCGAGGTGCGGCGCGAAGCTCTGCATGTCGTCGAGCCCGGCGGTGCGCATTTCCTCGTAGTCCTCGCCGACCCGCTCGTTCACCGCGAAGAGGATCGACTGGGTGTCGAGGTGGTCCACCCGCATGAGCCGGACCGCCGCGCCGAGCACCATGGAGGCCGCGCCGTACTGGTGGGCGGCGAACGCGTCCGCCTCGCCCACGCCGAGTTCGGCGAAGAGCACGCCGAGCGCGACCGGGTAGGTGACCGGGACGCCGCCGCTGCTCTCCGCGACGCGCTTGCGCAGCAGGGACTCCCCCACCACCCGTTCGGCGGCCTCGGCCAGCTTGCGCCCCATGCGGACGGTCATCGTCCGCGTCTCCTCGTTGATCTTGCGCAGGTGTACGGCCTCGTCGGCCGCCCGGATCCCGTCGAGGTCGCCGGCGCGGGCGGCGCGGTGCGCCACGAGCAGCGCCACCCCGTCACCGGTGGCGGCGGCGCGCGTGACGGTACGCACGAACTCCTGCAACGTGGTCCGGTCGTGCACCGCCCCCTGCTCGACCGCCGTCTCCAGCCCGTTGGAGAAGGAGAAGGCGCCGACCGGGAAGACCGAGTCGCCGAACTGGAGCAGTTTCAGTGCCTCGGTCACCGTGGACACCCCGGCCCCTCAGTTCAGGTCGGCGGGCAGGTGCGTGTGCGGGGTCGAGTCGGCCCCGCCGAACAGGCGCCGCGACTCGTGCGGGGCCAGGTACGCGATGATCTCGGTGCCGGGGATGAACTCGTGGGTGAGACCGGTGAACGCGTGGGTCCGCATCACCGAGTCCATGACCTTGCGGTCCACAGTCAGCGGGACGTACATCTTGGTGCCCTTCACCACCGCCGGCCAGTGCTGGTTGCCGATCGCGTGGCCGAGTTCGACGGCCGAGCGGATCACCATGTCCAGGGACTCCCCGTGCAGCGTGTCGAGGTGCACGACCATGACCTCGCCGAGCGCGATCCGGGCCACCACCGCTGTCGCGGTGTCGTCGTCCCAGGCCAGCACGTCGCCGTCGCGCAGCCGTACGCCGCGGGCCAGGGACAGCGCCAGCTCGGTGCCGAGGCTTGTGGTGCGGCGCAGCCGGCTCTTCTGGGCGTCCCACTGGTCGAGGACGAGGTCGTCGACCTTGGCCTCCCGGAGCCGCTCGGTCCAGGCCGGCTCGTTCACGTTGCCGAGTACCGTTTCGACGAGCATGTGTTCTCCTTTCACGCGGCCCCGCCGCCGGCCCGGCCGGGGCGGGACACCGCGCCGGGTCAGCTGAAGAAGTAGAGCTGGCTGAGGGGGAGGTTCTTGGCCGCCGGCACCGTCGCGTGCACGCCGTCCATCTTCACGGCGAAGGTCTCCGGGTCGACTTCGAGCTTCGGCGTACGGTCGTTGCGCACCATGTCGCGCTTGGTCAGGTTGCGGCAGCCGTAGACCGGCATGACCTGCCGTTGCAGGCCGAGCTGTTCGGCCACACCCGCCTCGTGCGCGGCCCGGGACACGAACGTCACGCAGTTCTTGGCGACCTGGGAGCCGGTGGCGCCGAACATGGGCCGGTAGTAGACCGGCTGCGGGGTGGGCAGCGACGCGTTCGGGTCGCCCATGATCGACCACGCGATCATGCCGCCCTTGAGCACCATCTTCGGCTTCGTGCCGAAGAACGCGGGCTCCCAGAGCACCAGGTCGGCGAGCTTGCCCGGGGTGACCGAGCCGATGACGTGCGAGACGCCCTGGGTGATCGCCGGGTTGATGGTCATCTTGGCGACGTAGCGCAGGACGCGGAAGTTGTCGTTGGCGTCGGAGTCCTCGGCCAGCTTGCCCCGGACGTTCTTCATCTGCCCGGCGAGCTGGACGGTGCGCAGCCAGGTCTCCCCCACCCGGCCCATGGCCTGCGAGTCGCTCTGCATCATCGAGATGACGCCCTCGTCGAGGAGCACGTCCTCGGCGGCGATCGTCTCGGTGCGGATGCGGCTCTCCACGAAGGCGACGTCCGAGGGCACCTTCGGGTTGAAGTTGTGGCAGACCATGATCATGTCGTACAGCTCGGACTGGCTGTTGATGCCGTACGGCACCGTCGGCGTGGTCGAGGCGGGCAGGACGTTCATCTGGCCGGCGACCTTGATGATGTCCGGCGCGTGCCCGCCGCCGGCGCCCTCGGTGTGGAAGGTGTGGATGGTCCGACCCTCGAAGGCGGCGATGCTGTCCTCGATGTAGCCGCTCTCGTTGAGCGTGTCGGTGTGGATGCTGATCTGCACGTCGTACTCGTCGGCGACGGCCAGGCAGGACCGGATCACCGCGGGCGGCGCACCCCAGTCCTCATGGATCTTGAAGCTGGGCACCCCGGCCATGATCTGCTCGACGAGGGGCGCACGACCGCTGCTGTTGCCCTTGCCCAGCAGGCCGATGTTGATCGGCAGGTTCTCGAAGGCCCGCATCATGTTGTGGATATTCCAGGGGCCGGGCGTGATGGTGACGCCGTTGGTGCTGTCGCTGGGCCCGGTGCCGCCACCCCACAGGGTGGTGACGCCGTTGCTGAGCGCGGCGTACACCTGCTGCGGGGTGACCAGGTGGACGTGCGCGTCGATGCCGCCGGCGGTCAGGATCAGGTGCTCGCCGGAGATCCGTCGGTGCCCGGACCGGTCACCAGGCCCGGGGTCACCCCGTCCATGATGTTGGGGTTGCCGGCCTTGCCGATCCCGGCGATCTTGCCGTCCTTGATCCCCACGTCCGCCTTGACCACGCCGAGCAGCGCGTCCACGATGGTCACGTTGGTGATCACCAGGTCCACCACGCCTTCGGCGCTGGTGGCCTGGCTGGCACTGCCCATGCCGTCGCGCAGGGTCTTGCCACCGCCGTACATGACCTCGTCGCCGAGGACCCGCAGGTCCTTCTCGATCTCGATGTAGAGGTCGGTGTCACCCAGGCGGATCTGGTCGCCCGTGGTCGGGCCGTACATTCCGGCATATTCCTGCCGTGAGATCTGACTCATGCGTTGTCGCTCCAGCTCTGGCGCGTCGAAGGATTGCCGGGCTACTTGTCGCCCTTGCCGCTCTTGCTCTGGCCCTGGTCCTGCTGCTGCGACGTGGTCTTGAAGCCGCGCGTCTGGGCCTGGTGGAGCGCCTCGGCCCGGTCCGGTCGGTAGCCGGGGATCGGCCCGTCGCCGGTCCAGCCCTGGACCAGGCCGTTGAAGCCGTACACCCGCTGGGAGCCGCCGTACGGGACGAGCTGGACGGTCTTACGGTCGCCCGGCTCGAACCGGATCGAGGTGGTGGCCGGGATGTTCAGCCGCTTGCCGAACGCCGACGGGCGGTCGAACTCCAGGAAGCGGTTGGCCTCGAAGAAGTGGAAGTGGGATCCGACCTGGATGGGCCGGTCGCCGGTGTTGTGCACGACCACCTCGGTCACCGGCCGCCCGGCGTTGAGTTCCAGAGGTTGGTCGCTGAGCTTGTAGCCGCCGATGGGCCGAAGGTGCTTGGAGTTCGGTCCCGGGTGTTGCTTCGCCATGTCGCCCCCGCTCTGCCGGAGACCGTGGCCTCCGGTCGCTGCTCTACTGGATGGGTGAGTGGACGGTGATCAGCCGTGACCCGTCGGTGAAGACCGCTTCGACCTGGAGCATCGGGATCATGTCCGCCACGCCGGGGATCACGTCGTCGGCGGTGAGCACGTGGCTCGCGTCGTTCATGACCTCCTCGACGGTCTTGCCCTCGCGCGCGCCTTCGAGCGCCGCGGCGCAGATCACCGCCACGGCCTCGGGGTGGTTGAGCTTGACCCCGCGTGCCTTGCGGGCGTTCGCCACCATCGCCAACGAGTGGATCGTCAGCTTGTCGAATTCCTTCGGCGTGAGATGCACTTCGCGATCCCTTCGTCCGCACCTTCTGTACGGTTTCAGCTATTCCGTCACGGTAAGAGCGGTTTGTCACACCCGCAGGTGTTCAGGGAGATTTCAGGAAGCGGTTGTGCGCCCGCTTACGCCGGCCGGTCGCGCGTCCGCTCGCCGCCATGTCACCCCGTCCGCCGACGACCCCCCGCCCACCGAAACTGCCAAAAACCTACATATGCGACATACAGTAGGTTGCGCAGCGGTCCGCCGACGAAACTCCCGGACGTCGCCGGGGCCGCCTGCATACGGACGGGGGAAGGGTGAACCGGTCGGCGCGGTACGGCTCCGCGGACTCCTACCGCGAGTTCCGCCACCCGCTCGGGGCGCTCGTGCTCGCCGTCGTCACCGCCGGAGCGCTGGACGCCTTCGCGTTCCTGCGGTACGGCGCGTTCGTCGCCAACCAGTCCGGAAACGCCATCTTCCTCGGCATGGGACCGGCCGGCGGGCATCCCACGTGGCCGGTCTCGGCAGCCTCGATCGTCGCGTTCGCCATCGCCGCCGGACTGGTGAACCTGCTCCGCCACCGCACCCGGCCGGCGGCGGCGCCGCTCGTCGACATCGCGGTCACCGAGGCCGCCATGATCGTCTGGACGGTGCTCAACCTGGCGCTCGCGTACGGCCGGCACGGCATGGCGTCCCGGGTGCTGCTCGCCGCCGCCGGTGCCGTCGCCATGGGCAGCCTCACCACCGTGGCGAGCCGGACCGCGGGCATCGCGACGCCGATCACCTACCAGTCGGACACCACGACCAAGACCGGTGAGCGGGCCGCCCGCTGGCTGCTCGGCCCCGCCGCCGGCCGGGGCCGAGCCCGGCGGGGCACCCTGCTCGGGCTGCTCGCCCTGGTCAGCTACAGCGTCGGCGGCGCGGTCGGCATGCTCGCCCAGCACCGGCCCCGCTGGGTGCCGCTGTGGGGGACGCTCGCGCTGGCCGCGCTTATCCTGCTGCTCCGCCGGCACCGGCAGCCGGGACCGGCGTCGCGGCCCGGCTGAGCGTCAGTCCGCCTGGGCGGCGAGTTCCCGGGCCCGGTCCCGGGCCGCCTCCAGCGCCGCCAGCATGGCCGCGCGTACGCCGTGGTTCTCCAGCTCGCGGATCGCCGAGATGGTGGTGCCCGCGGGCGAGGTGACCGCCTCGCGCAGCTTCACCGGGTGCTCCCCGGAGTCACGCAGCATCACCGCCGAGCCGATCGCGGTCTGCACGATCAGCTCGTGCGCCACCTGGCGCGGCAGGCCGAGCAGGATGCCCGCGTCGATCATCGCCTCGACCAGCAGGTAGAAGTAGGCCGGACCGGAGCCGGAGAGCGCGGTGACCGCGTCCTGCTGCGACTCGGGCACCCGGACGGTGGCACCGAGCGGGGAGAACATCTCCTCCGCCAGGGCCAGATGCTCGCCGGTGGCGTACGCGCCCGCCGAGATCGCGCTCATCGCCTCGTCGACGAGCGCCGGGGTGTTGGTCATGACCCGGACCACGGGGGTGCCCTCTGGTAGCCGGCGGTTGAAGAAGGATGTCGGCAGGCCGGCGCAGAGCGAGATCACCAGCTTGTCGGCCGGCACCTTCGGGCCGATCTCGTCCAGCAGCGCGGCGGCGTCCTGCGGCTTGACCGACACGGCCAGCACCTCGGCCTCGGTCACGGCGGTGAGGTTGTCCACCACCCGTACGCCGTAGCGGTCGGCCAGCTCCCGCGCCCGCGCCGGCCGCCGCGCGGTGGCGAGCAGCCGCTCCACCGGCCAGCCGGAACGCAGCAGCCCGGAGAGCATCAGCTCACCGATCTTGCCGGCGCCGATCACCGCGACCGTGTGCACCTCGCGTGCCATCAGCCGTACCCCTTCCCGGGTCACGTGGGCACGGCGTGGCGGGCCGGCCAGGACCGGC
>NZ_JBMVFV010000078.1:0-27849 GCF_049538395.1 Micromonospora sp. AB353
CTGGACCAGGGGGAGCCTCGCCCAGGCCCGGCCGAGGCCGAGGGTGTTGCCGGCGCCCACCAGGGCCAGGCCGGCCAGCAAGCCCGCGTAGATGAGGTGGTCGTCCATGAAGGGGTTGTTCGCCGGGGGCAGCACCGCCGTCCACATCAGGACCAGGAGCAGACCGCCCGCGACGGCGGCGACCCGGATGCCGATGCCGAGCATCAGGGCGACACCGATGCCGAGCAGGCCGACCATGAACAGCCAGTCCGCCCAGGCCGCGCCGGCCAGGTTCTGGTAGATGCCCGCGAACGGTCCCTCGACGGCGTGTCCGAGGAAGCCCTTGGTGGGGCTGCCGCCGTTGATCCAGGCGTTCTTCGCCGGGGTCTCGTGGCCGAGGCCGAACATCTTGTCGAGGAAGGCCCAGAGGAACACCCAGCCCAGGGCGAGCCGCAGCCCGGCCCAGACGTACCGGGTGGCCTTCTGGCGGGTGGTCTCGGTGTGCGCCGCCGGAGCGATGGTGGCGGCGGGGGTCCGCTTGACGGCGGGGGTCCGCTCGATTGTCGCGGTCATGGTGTCCACGTCCCTTCCTGTGCCTCGCACCGCGCTTCCCGGTGGCACATTCATTCCACCGCCGCGCGGCGTCCGGGAGCAGGGCCGAGAGGTGCCCTCGTGACCGGGTCCTTGGTCCCGTCCGTACCCGGTCCGGTCGGCCCCTCACGGCCGGTCCGCCGCCCCTGACCAGGCCGTACGCCGGCGGCCTACCGTCGCAGGTGGAGACCCGGCACGAGGAGGTCGTGATGAGGACGTGGCAGGTTACCGACGTGATGACCAGGGACGTCGCCACGGTGACGGAGGAGACCCCGTACCGCGAGGTCGTCGACGTGCTGGTGCGGCAGCGGATCAGCGGTGTGCCGGTGGTGGACTCGTTCCGCCGCGTACTCGGGGTGATCTCCGAGGCGGACCTGCTGCACAAGGTGGAGCGGTCCGGTCATCCAGACGAGCGGCGGGTCTTCGAGGGACGGCGCCGCCGGACCGCGCGGGAGAAGGCGGGGGCGCTCGTCGCCCGGGACCTGATGACCGCGCCCGCGGTCACCACCCACGAGCGGGCCTCGCTCGCGGCGACCGCCCGGCTGATGGACCACGAGGCCGTCAAGCGGCTCCCGGTGCTGGACGACCTGGGCCGGCTCGCCGGCATCGTCACCCGCGGTGACCTGCTGCGTGTGCACCTGCGTACCGACGCGGAGATCCGTGAGGAGGTTGTGCACGAGGTGCTGCGCCGGGTGCTGTCGGTGCGCGAGGGCCTGGTCACGGTCCAGGTCCGTGGCGGCGAGGTCACCATGGACGGGCGGCTGGACCGGCGCAGCGCCGTCGACCTTGCGGGCCGTCTCGCCGCGCAGGTCGCGGGCGTGGTCGCGGTGCACAACGCGATCGGGTACGACGTGGACGACACCACGCTGATGGAGCTGGACCCGGTGCACGCCACCCCGGTCGCCTGAGCACCGGCACCCGGGCCTCACCGGTCAGGTGGGGCCCGCGGTGGCGAGCTGGGCGGCCAGCAGCGCCGGGGCCTCGGCCAGCGACGGGCCGTACCAGGTGAGGTGCCGGCCGGACACCAGCGCCGCCGGCACACCGGGGAACGCCTCCGGCCCGTCGTCGGCGGTGAACCGGTACGGCTCGTCGGGCAGCACCACCAGCTCCGGCGCCCGGGCACGCAGCTCGTCCAGGCTGGGCCGGGGATAGCGTTCCGCGTCGTCGGCCCAGCCGTTGCGCACACCGAGCCGGGCCAGCACGTCCCCGGCGAACGTGTCCCGTCCCAGCACCACCCACGGGCGCCGCCACACCGGCACCGCGGCGGTGCGGACGCGTCCCGGCGCGGGCAGCGCGGCCCAGGCGTGGCGGGCCTCCCGGAGCCAGTGCGGCTCGGCCGGCACGCCGAGCGCGTCGACCAGCTCACCGAGCTGGTCGAGGGCCTCGGGGACGGTACGCGGGAAGGTGACCCGGACCGGCACCCCGGCGGCGCGCAGCGCCTCGGCGTCGGCCAGCCGGTTCTCCTCCTCGTTGAGCAGCACCAGATCCGGCTCGAGCGCGAGCACCCGGTCCAGGTCCGGGTACTTCGTCCCGCCGACGCGGGCGACGTCCAGCCCGGCCGGGTGGGTGCACCAGTCGGTCGCACCGACCAGCACCTCCGGGCGGGTGGCCGCGACCGCCTCGGTCAGCGACGGCACCAGCGACACCACCCGCACCGCGTCTCCCTCTCCTCGAACCGGACCGGCCGGTCAGCGGGCCGGCGCGGCCACGGCGTCGGCGTTCTCCGGCGGCAGGCCCGCCACCGGCAGGCCCTTGCGTACCGCCCAGTCGACGGCGGCGCGCAGGTCCGCGGTGGGCAGCGGCCGCCGGGTGGTCACCCCGACCGCCGCGTGCACGATGTACGCCATGAACGGGTACGACCGCGCCAGCGCGCCGATCGCGTCGTGCAACCGGCGAACCACCTCCAGCGCGGCCGGTTCGTCCAGCCCGGGCAGGACGAGCTGGAACTCGTTCTCGGTGACGCGTACCGCGCGGTCGACCGGCCGCAGCACGGCGGTGATCGCGGTGAGCACGGCGTGCCCCTCGCGGGCGACGCCGCGTCGGCCGAAGCGTTCCGGTGAGCCGGGCGGCGCCTCCACCCGCAGCCCGACCAGCGCCACCGGCAGCGTGCCGGAGGCGGTCACCCCGTCCGCGCCGGACCACCGGGCCAGGCCGGGCTCGTCCAGCATGGTCTCGGGCGGCTCGATCGGCTGGTGGTTCCGGTCGCCGCGGCGGGCCAGCATCCGCAGCGCCGCCTCGGCGCGCGGTTCGCCCGGCCCGGCCGGGATGTCCCGCACCCGGGCGATCGCCTCGTCCAGCGCGGTACGTGCCGCGGCGGGCAGCCGCTCGGCGAGCCGTTCGCGCAGCCGGATCACCTCGTGCAGCGCCTCGTCGCGGCGGAAGCCCCAGCGTCCCTCGAACAGCCGGCCGGCCTCCAGCGTCGGCGCGGGCGCCACCTCGGCCCGGTCGTGCGCGACGAGCGTGGCGCCGAAACGCGGGCTCAGCGCCACCACCGTCCACTCCCGGGCCAGCGCCTCCGCCTCGTCCAGCGTCACGCCGTACGCCCCTTCGGGCAGGTCGGGCGGTGGTCCGCCGACCATCGCCACCACCGTCACGGCGGCGTGGCCGGCGATGCGCCGGTAGACCTCGCGCTCCCGGGTGAAGTACGGCAGCCGCTGGAACAGCGCGAGCACGACGAGCGGGCCGTCCTCGGCCTCGGCGAGCGCGGCGCGTTCGATGGCGTGGGAGACGGCGACGAGGCTGCGTTTGGTGAACTGTTCCGGGGTCCGTCCGCTGGGCACGGGCAGAGCCTAGAGGGACGGGCGCGGTAGCGCACCGGTCGGCCGTACCGACTGCGCCGCACCGCCTACACTCGGGCGTCGACCGGACGAGGGGGGATCGGGGCGAGATGACGAGCACAGGCAGTGTGACGGCCTCCTGGCTGCGGCCGGTCCCGCCCGGCGTCGCGCCGTCCCTGGTCCGGGCCGGCCACCTCGGCCATGCCGGCCGTCGGCTGGGTGACCTGGTGCAGGGCCGCCCGCCGGGGGTCACCGGCAGTCAGTGGAGCACCGCCGGGCGGGCGTCGCTCGACCTGGTGGTCTGCGCCGCCGACAGCGGGCTGCCGCGCTTCGCGGTGCGGTTCACCGCGCCCGCTCCGGACGGGTCGCCGGCCCGGCGGGAGGAACGGCTCACCGACGCGGTCTGCTCCGCCGTCGGCCTGCCGCTGGTGCGCGTCGAGTCGCCGGCGCTGGGCGGCGCGGAGCAGGTCCGCCGGTTCGCCGAGTACGTGCTGGACGCGCGGGCCTACGCCGACGGCACCGACCCGGAGGCCGGCGACGCGGTGGGCTTCCGGGACATCATCGGCCGGCTGCCGGACGGCCGGCGTGGACCGGTGAACGACCTCGGCGCGCTGGCCCGGGTCGAGGCGGTCGAGGCATACGTGGCGGGCCGGATCGCCGACCCGATCGTGCGCGGCCTGCATGTGCGCTGGACCGGCGGGCCGGCGGAGGGCTGGGCCTGGGTCGAGGTACGGCCCGGCCGCTGCCTGCTGGAGCGGGTTCGGCTGACGTCGCGCGGCTTCGCCTGCGGAGTCGACGCGGGGCGGCTCGCCGAGGATCTGGCCGTGGTGGCGCTGGGGGAGCGGCTGCGTGACCTCGACGGGGCCGCGCCGTCCCTGCTGGACCGTGACGAGCTTCTCCGGCAGGTCCGCGCGCTCGCCGCGCGGCGGGACTCCTTCGACGGCGGGTTCGCCTTCGACCACCTCTGCGCCGACTGAACCGTCCTCGCCGGCGCGGACGGCGACTTCTCGATTTTTTCCGATCTCCGGTTGAACCTTCGCCGACGGCGCTCCGTACCTCATCGGGAATGGACGCAGATCTTCCCCGCCGCGCCCGGACGGCGCGGAGACGGTGCGGAAAGGGCATCGTCGGCCATTGACGCGCGACTGAGCGTCGCAGTGATCTCACACCCCGAATTCGTCGGTCCGCCGGGATCACCAGTCAACTACCGGATCGAGAAGGAGAGCAATTCGATGCGCAGGTCCACACGGGCGCGCCGGTCATCCGGTAACGCGCGGAGCAAGCGGATGCTGGCGGTTGTCGGCACGCTCGCGGTCTTCGGCGGCATCGTCGCCGTCACTCAGATCTCGTCCGCCCAGGACCGGCGGACGACCACCCGCGCGGCCTCGGCGTCCTGCGTGCCCGCGAGCCCGGGGGCGACCGCCCCGGACGGTCAGGGCAGCACCACCCGTACCTGGCAGAACGGCCGCTGGGTCCGCAACCACTGGGGCGACGGTCAGATGTCGCCGGCCGAGTGCCAGCAGACCAACGCGGGTGGTGCCGGCGCCGGCACTCCGACGGTGGCCTGCCCGGACGTCCGCGGCCGGCTACCGCAGGTGCCCGGCCAGGCCCGTGCCGAGGTGGACCGCACGCTGGCGCTGCTGGAGAGCCAGATCGCCGAGGCGAACCGGCGGCTCGCGGCGGAGGGCCGCAACGGCGGCGACTTCATCGACAACGCGATCCTCGGGCCGCTCGCGGACAAGCGGACGGCGGCGCTCAACCGGATCGCCACCGCCATCGGCCGGTTCGCGCAGCGCCCGCAGGGCCTGGACCAGTTCGCCCGGTGCGCGGTGAACGACGCCCCCGGCAACGGCGGTCAGAACGGCGGTCAGAACGGCGGGAACAACAACGGCGGTAACAACAACGGGGGCCAGAACGGCGGGAACAACAACGGCGGTAACAACGGCGGCGGGAACAACAACGGTGGCGGCCAGAACAACGGCGGCAACAACGGCCTGAACGTGCTCGCCAAGGACTGCTCCGGCAGCCGGCTCCAGGGCCACGACGGTTTCCAGAACGGCAACCGGTGCGTGAGCACCGCGTTCGGTGAGGTGGGCGCCGCGGCGAACAACCCGTCGTTGCTGATCACGCAGTTCCCGAACCAGGTGCGGCGCAACCAGCCGTTCACGCTCCGGGTCACCACCAAGAACCTGGTCCGGGACCGCTTCCTCGCCGCCGGCCAGGGCGGCTACTACCTGGAGAGCTCGCTGCTCAACGGCCAGGGCCTGGTACGCGGTCACTTCCACACCGCCTGCCGGATGCTCGGCAGCACCCGGCAGCCCCCGAACCCGCAGGACGTGCCGGCGTTCTTCGTCGCCACCGAGGACGGCCGGGGCGGCAACCAGCCGGACGACGTACTGATCCAGATCCCGGGCCTGGCCCAGTCGGGCGTGGCGCAGTGCGCGGTCTGGGCCGGTGACGGCTCGCACCGCATCCCGATGATGGAGCGGGCGAACCAGACCCCCGCCATCGACGTGGTGCGCATCCGGGTCAACTGAGAGCGACGTGACGGCCGCGGCCGTCCGGGGGACTCCTCCGGGCGGTCGCGGCCTTTCCGCGTACGGGAACGGTGGGAGGCGATCCCGGAGGAAATCTCGTGCCGTGGGTATCCGCCGGACGAAAAGCGCCGGGCGGAGAATGCCGATCGGGGCCACGCCGATTTCTCAGCGTGACCCCGGGATGCCCGACGGTGAACCGGTGGCGTCAGCGGTTCTTGTACGCCTCGACCACCGACACCGGGATGCGCCCGCGCTCGGAAATCTCGAACCCGTTCTTGGCGGCCCATTCCCGGATGGCGCGGTTCTGCTCGCGGTCCATTCCCGAGGTGCTCGGCCGGGTCGTGCGACGGGCGCCGCGGGTGACCTCGGCAGTTCCCCGGCCGATTCGCCTGCCAGCGCTGATGTACGGATCCAGGGCCTTGCGCAGGACGCCCGCGTTCTCGTCGGAGACGTCGATCGTGTACGCCACGCCGTCCAGGCTGAACTCGACGGTCCGATCGGCCTTTCCGCCGTCGAGGTCGTCGGTCAGAACGGTGATTACTTTCCTTGCCATCGCCATTACTCCCTGTGTCGGGCGGGGTGTGGCTAAGAGTTTGACCTACCGCGCGGTAATCACGCAACAATAGCCGACTGTTTCCATTCGGCGGGTCGCGGTAAACGATGCCGCCATTGGGCGCGGAGTGCCGGAACGGGGGCGCTCGGCGTGGCGTGGGTCACAACCCGGAACAAGGGACACGTTTTGTTACTTGAGCCAGACACGCTCAACCAACGTGATGGCAGGTGTTCGATGGCAACTCTTCCGGTACTCCCACTGACCGACGCCGTCCTGCTGCCCGGGATGGTCATCCCGGTGACCCTCGACCCGACCACGCAGGCCGCCGTCGACGCGGCCCGCGCCACCGGCGACAAGGAACTCCTGGCCGTCCCCCGCATCGACGGCGAGTACGGCTCCGTCGGCGTGGTCGCCACGATCGAGAAGGTGGGCCGGCTGCCCAGCGGCGAACCGGCGGCGGTCGTCCGCGGTCTCACCCGCGCCCGCATCGGCTCCGGCGTGCCCGGTCCCGGTGCCGCGCTCTGGGTGGAGGCGGCCACACTCGACGAACCCGCACCGGCGGGCCGCGCCCGGGAACTCGCCCGCGAGTACCGCGCGCTCATGACCTCGGTGCTGCAACAGCGCGGCGCCTGGCAGGTGATCGACGCGATGGAACGGATGACCGACCTGTCCGAGCTGGCCGACTCGGCCGGCTACGCGCCCTGGCTCAGCCTGACCCAGAAGACCGAACTGCTCGCCGCGCCGGACGTCACCGCCCGGCTGGAACTGCTCGTCGGCTGGGTGAAGGAACACCTGGCCGAGCAGGAGGTCACCGAGCAGATCAACAGCGACGTCCGCGAGGGGCTGGAGAAGTCCCAGCGGGAGTTCCTGCTCCGCCAGCAGCTCGCCGCGATCCGCAAGGAACTCGGCGAGGACGAGCCGGACGGGTCCGCCGACTACCGCTCCCGGGTGGAGTCCGCCGACCTGCCGGAGAAGGTCCGGGAGGCGGCGCTTCGTGAGGTCGGCAAGCTGGAGCGGGCCAGTGACGCCTCACCCGAGGCGGGCTGGATCCGTACCTGGCTGGACACCGTCCTGGAGATGCCGTGGAGCACGCGTACCCAGGACGACACCGACCTGGCCGCGGCGCGGGCCGTGCTCGACGCCGACCACGCCGGCCTGGCCGACGTGAAGGACCGCATCCTGGAGTACCTCGCGGTGCGCAACCGGCGCGCGGAGCGCAACCTCGGCGTCGTCGGCGGACGCGGCTCCGGCGCGGTGCTGGCCCTGGCCGGCCCGCCCGGTGTCGGCAAGACCAGCCTCGGCGAGTCGGTCGCCCGGGCGCTGGGCCGAAACTTCGTCCGCGTCTCCCTCGGCGGTGTCCGGGACGAGGCGGAGATCCGCGGCCACCGGCGCACGTACGTCGGCGCGCTGCCCGGCCGGATCGTGCGGGCGCTGCGCGAGGCCGGCTCGATGAACCCGGTCGTGCTGCTCGACGAGGTCGACAAGCTGGCCGCCGGCTACGCCGGCGACCCGGCGGCGGCCCTGCTGGAGGTGCTCGACCCGGCGCAGAACCACACGTTCCGCGACCACTACCTGGAGGTCGACCTCGACCTGTCCGACGTGCTGTTCCTCGCCACCGCCAACGTGGTGGAGGCGATCCCCGGCCCGCTGCTGGACCGGATGGAGCTGGTCGCGCTGGACGGCTACACCGAGGACGAGAAGGTCGCCATCGCCCGGGACCACCTGCTGCCCCGGCAGCGGGAGCGGGCCGGGCTGACCGGTGAGGAGGTGAGCATCGCCGACGAGGCGCTGGCGCTGATCGCGGGCGAGTACACCCGGGAGGCCGGCGTCCGGCAGCTCGAACGGGCCCTGGCGAAGATCCTGCGCAAGGTGGCCGTGGCGCTCTCCACTGACGCCGCGCCGGTGCACGTGGACGCCGGGAACCTGGCCCGCTACCTGGGCCGGCCGAAGTTCACCCCGGAGTCGGCCGAACGCACCGCCGTGCCCGGCGTGGCGACCGGCCTGGCCGTCACCGGCGCCGGTGGTGACGTGCTGTTCATCGAGGCCACCACGATGGAGGGTGAACCCGGGCTGACGCTCACCGGCCAGCTCGGCGACGTGATGAAGGAGTCCGCGCACATCGCGTGGTCGTACCTGCGATCCAACGGACGGCGCTACGGGCTGGACCCGAACGCGCTGGCCGGGCGGCGGATCCATCTGCACGTCCCGGCGGGCGCGGTACCGAAGGACGGCCCGAGCGCCGGCATCACCATGGTGACCGCGCTGGCCTCCCTGGTGACCGGGCGTCCGGTGCGGCCCGAGTTCGGGATGACCGGCGAGGTGACGCTCTCCGGCCGGGTGCTGCCGATCGGCGGGGTGAAGCAGAAGCTGCTCGCCGCGCACCGGGCCGGTCTCACCGAGGTGATCATCCCGAAGCGCAACGAGCCGGACCTGGACGACCTGCCGGCGCAGGTGCGGGAGGCGCTGACCGTGCACACCCTGTCCGACGTGGCGGACGTGCTCGCGCTGGCGCTGCGCCCGGCCGAACTCGGCACGGAGTCGCTGGACGGGTCGGCGCTCGCCGCGGCCTGACGGCCCGACGCCCCGGTCACCGTACGCACGGTGGCCGGGGCGCCGTCGTGTCCGCCCGCGCTCAGCGCCGGTCGCGCCGCTCGTACCCCCGGTCGCGGCGCTCGCCCGGCCCGTCGCCGTCCCGGTCCCGGCGTACCGTCGCCTTGCGGCCCTTGATGGTGGTGCCGCGCAGCCCCGCGATGATCTCGTCGGCCACCGCCTGCGGCACCTCGACCAGCGAGAACCGGTCGGCGATCTCGATCGAGCCGATGTCCCGGCCGTTGATCCGGGTCTCCCCGGTGATCGCGCCGACCAGGTCCTGCGGCCGCACCCCGGCCCGCCGGCCCAGCCCGATGAAGACCTGGGTGGTCCCGCCGGTACGCGGACGCCCCGGCCCTCGGCGCTCGCCCCGCCCGCCGGTCTCCGGCCGGCCCTCGCGCGGGCCCCGGACCGGAACCTGCGGGATCTCCTCCTCGTCGTCCGAGCCCGGCGACGTCGCCTCGTGCGCCAGCTTCACCGCCGCCAGCGCCACCTCGACCAGGTCGAACTCGTCGGTGAGCGACTCCACGATCGCCCGGTACGGGTCGAGGTCGTCCTCCAGCAGGCTCTCCCGCAGCGCGGCCTGGGTCAGCTCCAGCCGCCGGGTCCGCATGTCCGCGACAGTGGGGATCTTGTCGATGGCGATCCGCTGCCCGGTGACCCGCTCGATGGTCTTGAGCATCCGGTGCTCACGCGGCTCGGCGAGCGTGATCGCCACGCCCTCCCGCCCGGCCCGGCCGACCCGCCCGATCCGGTGCACGTACGACTCCGGGGCCGACGGCACGTCGTAGTTGACCACGTGGGTGAGCTGCTCGACGTCCAGTCCTCGGGCGGCCACGTCGGTGGCGACCAGCAGGTCCGCCGTGCCGGCCCGCAGCCGGCCCATCACCCGGTCCCGCTGCTCCTGGCTCATCCCGCCGTGCAGCGCCTCGGCCCGGTATCCCCGGCCGTTCATCGTCTCGGTGAGCCGGTCCACCTCCTCACGGCTGCGGCAGAATACGATCGCCGCGGTGGGCGACTCCACGTCCAGCACCCGGCCCAGCGCGGCCGGCTTGTGTGCCCGGGCCACGATGTACGCGCTCTGCCGCACCCGGGGCGCCTCCCCGGCGACCGGCCGTTCCCGCTCGATCCGGATGCGGACCGGGTCGGTCAGGTGCTGCCGGGCCAGCCCGTCGATGCGGGCCGGCATGGTGGCGGAGAACAGCACCGTCTGCCGGCCGGCCGGGGCGTGCTCCAGGATCGCCTCGATGTCCTCGGCGAAGCCCATGTCGAGCATCTCGTCCGCCTCGTCCAGCACCACCGTGCTCAGCGCGCCGAGCCGCAGCGTGCCCCGGGCGATGTGGTCCAGGGCCCGGCCCGGCGTCGCCACCACCACGTCCACCCCGTGGTCGAGCGCGCGCAGCTGCCGGCCGATCGGCTGCCCGCCGTAGATCGGCAGCACCCGGGCACCCAGATCCTTGCCGTAGCGGTGGAACGCCTCGGAGACCTGCACGGCCAGTTCCCGCGTCGGCACCAGCACCAGCGACACCGGGTCGCCCTCGGCCCGCCCCACCGGCATCCGCTGCAGCAGCGGCAGCGCGAACGCGGCGGTCTTGCCCGTACCGGTCGCCGCCTGACCCAGCAGATCCTGCCCGGCCAGCAAGGGAGGGATGGCCTCCCGCTGGATCGGCGTCGGTTCCTCGTACCCGAGCGCGGACAGCGCGCCCAGCAACTCGGTGCGCAGCCCGAGATCGGCGAAGGCGATGGCGTCCTCGGCGTCGTCGGGAACGGCGGGGTCGGTCGGGGTCGGTGCGGCGGTCATGCGACAAGTTTTTCATCACCGCCGCGCGGCGGTCGCGGCGACCGGGGCAAACGTTCGCCGCGCCACCTGCGTGCCGTCCCCTCCGGGTGATCCGGCGCGGCCCTGTGCCCCCGCCGGATCACCGGGACAGGACGGCCAGCAGCGTGGTCAGGCCCACCCCGACGTCGAACACCGCGCACCACAGCGCGTACCCGCGCGGCACCACCGCGCCGGTGCGGTGGTACCAGGCGTCCCAGGCCGCGTGGACGAGCCAGCCCACCCCGACGAGCACCCCGGCGACGTCGGCGGACGCGATCATCGCCACGACCGCCAGGCCGCCCCACACGGCCGCCCCGGCGAGCTGCGCCGCCAGCGCGCGCCGGTCGTCCAACTGCCGCCGCCAGGTGCCGATCAGCAGGTAGCCGGCCGGCAGGACCAGCAGCGTCCACGGCGCGAAGACGGTGGGCGCGAACCACATGTCCACGGTCATGAGCAGCGCCAGCCCGGCCGGCCACCCGCGCGCCACGGCCGTGGCGACCGGGTGCCGGCGCGGCGGCGCCGCGGGCGTGTGCCGGTGCCGCAGCGCCACCAGCAGCATCGCCGGCACCATCAGCAGGTGTCCGCCGAGCAGCAGCGTGTCGTCTCCGACCCAGCCGGCCCACCAGGGCGGGAGCAGCAGCAGGAACGGCACGTACATGGCCGCCGACATCTCCGCGGTGGCGGCCCGGCCGTCCCCCCGGTACCACATCCAGGCGGCCATGCCCGCCGCCATGTCCGTCGCCATCACCAGCGCGGCCACGTCCGGCCGCGCCAGCACCGCCGCGCCACCGAGCACACTCCCGCCCGCCTGCCACAGCGGCCCGAGCAGCACCATTCCGGCCACCATCGCCACGACCATCCCGGCCAGGTGCCGGGTCCGCGCCCACCCGGCCCACCGCCGGGGTACGACCACAGTCATCTCCGTCATGCCCCGACCCTGCCGCCGCCCGGCGCACCGGAGAAGGCGCGTCAGTCATCGGAAAACCGTGCGGATCGCACGGCCCGGCCGTGACGTTTCTCCGGGGTGGGCGAACCGGTGCACGCCCTAGGATCAGCGGGCATGAGCGTCGATCCGGCGGACCACCGGCTGCGCCGGGCCCGGCGGGTCACCCTGCTGTCGCTGGCCACGAACGTGTGGACCACGGTGCTGCTGCCCGCCGTCGGCCTGGCCCGCGAACCCGACCCGGTACGCGTCGCGCTCGGCGCCGCCGGGCTGCTCGCGTTCACCGTCGCCCAGATCGCGGTGCTGCACGCCGCCGTCACGCCGTGGCTGCCCGTACCGGCCCGCCGCCGCCGGCACGCCGTGCTCACCGTGGCGGCGCTGCTCAGCCTGCCGCTGCTCGGCCCGGTCGCGGCCGGAACCTGGCCCACCTGGGCCTGGCTCGGGGCGTCCCTGGTCGGCATGACGCCGCTGCTGTTCCGGCCCGTCGTCGCGGCGGTGGCGGCGGCCGGCGTCCTCGCGGTGTCCGCCGCCGCCACCTGGGCGACGGGCGGGCCGGTGCCCACGGCGCTGCTGGTCACCGGCGTGGTGGGCGCCGGGATCGCCGCTCTCACCTGGGTGCAGGTCTGGTTCTGGGATCTGCTCGTCGAGGCCCGGCAGGGGCAGGCCGCCCAGGCGCGGCTCGCCGCCGCCGAGGAACGGCTGCGCTTCGCCCGGGACGTCCACGATCTGCTCGGCCACGACCTCACGGTGATCGCGCTCAAGGCCGAGCTGGCGGAGCGGCTGGCGCCGCGCGACGCCGGCCGGGCCGCCCGGGAGGCGGCCGAGGCCCGGCGGCTGGCCGGCTCGGCGCTGACCCGGGTCCGGGCGGCGGTGCACGGCTACCGCGCGGTCGACCTGGCCGAGCAGGCCGCCGCGGTGGGGGAGGTGCTGCGCTCCAGCGGCGTCCGCACGACAGTGGTCCCGCCCGCCGCTGAGGTGCCCGCGCCGGTCGCCGCCGACCTGGCCGCCGTGCTGCGCGAGGCCGGAACCAACGTGTTGCGGCACAGCCGGGCCGGCTGGTGCCGGATCGAGATCACCCGGGAGGACGGCATGGTGACGCTGACCGTACGCAACGACGGCGTCCGCGACGACGCCGGACCGGACCGGCTCAGCGGCGGCCTGCGCGGCCTGGCCGACCGGCTCGCCCCGGCCGGCGGACGGGTCCGGGCCGAGGCCGCCGACGGCGTGTTCAGCCTGGTGGCGACAGTGCCGGTGACGCCGTGATCCGGGTACTGCTGGCCGACGACGAGGAGCTGATCCGGCTCGCCCTGGCCGCGCTGCTCGACCTGGAACCGGACATCGAGGTGGTCGCGCACGCCCGCGACGGGCGCAGCGCCCTGGACGCGGCGCTTGCCCACCGCCCCGACGTCGCCGTGCTCGACCTGGAGATGCCGCCGCCCGGCGGCGTCGAGGTCGCCGCCGAGCTGACCCGGGCCCTGCCCGGCTGCGCGCCGGTGATCCTCACCGGACACGGCCGGCCCGCCCAGCTCCGCCCGGCGCTCACCGCCGGGGTACGCGGGTTCCTCGCCAAGGGCGCCCCCGGCGGCGCGCTGGCCGACGTGATCCGCCGGGTGCACTCCGGCGCGCGTTACGTCGATCCCGCGCTCGCGGCCGACGCGCTCACCCTGCCGGAGTGCCCGCTCACGCCGCGTGAGCTGGAGACGCTGCGGCTGGCCGAGCTGGGCACGCCGGTCGCGGTGATCGCCCGGCGGACCCACCTGGCCGCCGGAACGGTCCGCAACCACCTCAGCGCCTGCGTGCAGAAGCTCGGCGCCGCCGACCGGGCGGAGGCGGTCCGGCGGGCGCGCGAGGCCGGCTGGCTCTGACGTACGGGGCGTCGCGGGCGGTCGCCGGCGACTAGCCTGATCACGTGCGGACGGTCGAACTGCTCTGCTCTCCCGAACTGGAAGCGGCGGTTCGCGCTGCCTGGGACCGGCTCGCCGCCGCCGGGCTGCCCAGCCTGGCCCGCAACACGCACCCGACGAACCGGCCGCACCTCACGCTCGCCTCGGTGGAGGAGTTCCCGCCCGGCGCCGAACAGCGCCTGGCCGACCTCTGCGACGCGGCGCTTCCGCTGCCGGTGCGGCTGGGCCGGGTGGCGGTGCTCGACGGCAGCGCGCCACTGGTGTGGCTGGTCCGCCCGACCCCGCAACTCGTCGCGCTGCACGGCGCGGTCTGGGACGTGCTCGCCGAGGCGTCCGGCGGGCACTCGTGGCACCAGCCCGGCCGCTGGGTGCCGCACCTGAGCCTGGCGCTGCGGTTCGGCGCGGCGGACCGGCGCCGCGCCCGGGCGGTCGCCGGGGCGCACCCGCCGGCCGGGGCGTTCGTGGCGGCGCGCAGCTACGACGGCGACACCCGCACGATCAGCGAGCTGACCACCGCCTGCCCGCGTTCCGGCGGCTGACCGAGAGGTCATACCCGGCGCTGGTGGGCGTCGGTTCCGTTGACCGGGACTCCCGGCGTGGGCAGATCCGGGTACTCCTCGTCGGTGTAGGCACCAACACGTCGGCGTTGGTGCAGGGCATCGCCTTCTACCGCAACACCGGCAGCGATCCCACAAGATCGCCCACCTCACATCGAAGCGCAGGGTTGGGCCGATACGGCGGTGAGTGTGGAGGTGCGGCTGCAGGGGCATGACGCGAGTGGTGCCGCCGGCGTCGACATCGGCCTGATTCGTCTGGCGGCCATCGCCCTGCGGTCGGGCCGTGGCGGCTACCCGGCCGAAGCGGCATCCCTCCTGAAGTCCCCACCCGGAACCGCGATCTGACCCCGTTGTCCGGGCCGCGGCGGGCGGTCGACGAGCCGGGCCGGCGGCAGCCCGTTCGCTGCCGCCGTACACGGGCTGCCCGGCGGTGGCCGCGCCGGTCACGTGTCAGCATGGGACGATGACCACCGGTGCCGACGGACGCGGACTCGCCGGGTTCGCCGCGCTGCTCGCCGACCCCACCCGGGCCGGCTTCTGCCTGGCCCTGCTCGACGGCCGCGCCTGGACCGCCGGGGAGCTGGCCCGCGCCGCCGGGGTCGCCGCGTCCACCGCGAGCGACCACCTCAACCGGCTGGTCGCCGGCGGCCTGCTGGTCGAGCAGCGGCAGGGCCGCCACCGGTATGTCCGCCTCGCCGACCCGGGCGTCGCCCAGCTCGTCGAGGACCTGGCCGCGCGGGCGCCCGCACCGGCGGCCCCGCCCCGCACGTTGCGCGCCGCATCGGCCGGCGCCGCCCTGGCGTACGCGCGCACCTGCTACGACCACCTGGCCGGGCGGCTCGGCGTGTTGCTGCACGACGCCCTGCTCGACCGTGGCGTGCTCGACCGCACCGGCGGCCTCGCGCTGACCGAGGCCGGCAGGAGCTGGCTGGACCGCCTCGGCATACCCGTCGAACCACTGCGCGGCACCCGGCGACCGCTCGTCCGCGACTGCCTGGACTGGACCGAACGGCGCCCGCACCTGGCCGGCGCGGTCGGTGCGGCGCTGTGCGGGCGCTTCCTCGACCTCGGCTGGACCGCGCGCGGCACCGGCCGGGCGGTACGGGTCACCCCGGCGGGGCGGGACGCGCTGGCCGAGGCGCTCGGGCTCGACCCGGTGCTGCTGGCCGAGCCCGCCACCCGCGACACCGGCCCGGCGCGCGCCTGACCCGCCCGTGCCCCGCGGCACCGGTCCCGCCTGCGGCTGACCGCCGGGTGTGCCCGGCCGGATCGTTCGGCCCGGGCCGAACTGTCGGCGCCCTACGGTCGGGTGATGGATTCACCGACGATCACGGCTGCTCCGGGCACGCCGCGCTGCGGGCCGCCGACCTCGGACGACGGCGGCTGGGTGGTCACCCGGTACGCGGACGTCGTCTCCGTCCTGACCGATCCCCGCTGCGGGGTACTGCCCGCCGAGGAGGCGCCGGAGGGTGGCCTGGCATGGCTGCGCGCCTCGGTGAGCCGGTTCAGTCCGCCGGACCGGCATGCCGCGCGGCGAGCCGTCGGGGTGGCGGCGCTCGACACGCTCGACCCACGGGAACTGCGCGTGGCCGCGGAACGGCTGACCGGGCGGATCCTCGACCGCGCCGCGACCGCGGACAACGGCGGCGACCAGGTGGACGTGACCGGTGACCTGGCTCGGCGCGTACCCCTTGTGGTGCTGGCGGAGCGGCTCGGGCTGGCCGACCCGGCGGCGGCCGTCGCGGAGGTGACGGCGGTGGCCGCCGCCTACCACCCGGGCGCCGGCCCGGCGGCGGTGCGGCGGGCGGACCGGGCGGTGGCGGCGCTGCTGGCCATGTCGCCGCCCGCTCCGGCCGAGGTGACAGCGAACCGGCTCGGGCTGCTGGTGCAGGCCGCCGACGCCACCGCCGGGCTGATCGTGGCCGCCGTCCGGCACGGGCTCGAAGCGCCGGACGGGCTCGGGACCGACGCGCTGCTCGCCGAGGTGCTGCGCCTCGACCCGCCGGTACGGGTCACCCGCCGGGTCGCCGCCGACCCGCTGACCCTGGACGGCCAGCCGGTGCGCGTGGGGGAGCGGCTGCTGCTGCGGTTCGACGCCGCCAACCGAGACCCGGCGGTCTTTCCGGAGCCGGACCGTTTCCGCGCCGACCGGGCGAACGTCGCGCTGACGTTCGGCGCCGGCCCCCGCGGCTGCCCCGGGCAGCGGCACGCGCTCGCCCTGGCCGCCGGCGTGGTCGGCGTGCTGCGCCGCCGTTGCCGTCCCGCCGGCCCTACCCCTGACGTCCCGTCGACCCCACTCGAGGTGATCCTCCGATGACCGACAGGTACCGCGCGTTCCGGGAGCTGCACCGGCCCGGCGACCCGCTGCTGCTGCCGAACGCCTGGGACCACGCCTCCGCTGCGGCGCTCGCCGCCAGGGGCCATCAGGCGATCGGCACGACCAGCCTGGGCGTGGCGGCGGCCGCCGGGCGGCCGGACGCCGTCCGGGCGACCCGGGCCGAGACGCTGGAGCTGGCGTACCGGCTGCGGCGCCTGCCGGCGCTGCTGACAGTGGACGTCGAGGACGGCTTCCACGACGACCCGGCCGAGGTGGCGCGCTACGTCGGCGAGCTGGCCGCGCTCGGTGTGGTCGGCGTGAACCTGGAGGACGGGCGCCCGGACGGGCGGCTGGCCCCGGTGGAGCACGTCGCCGCCGTGATCGCGGCGGTCCGCGCGGCAGTGCCGCGGATGGTCGTCAACGCCCGCACCGACGCCTGGTGGCTGGGCGTGCCGGCGCCGCTGGACGAGGCGCGGCGGCGGGCGGCGGCGTTCCGGGCCGCCGGCGCCGACTGCCTGTTCGTGCCGGGCGCACCGGACGACCTGGTCGGCCTGCTCGCCACCGAGGCGGGGTTGCCGCTGAACGTGCTGTACCGGCCCGGCGGCCCGGACCTGGCCGCCCTCGGGCGGCTCGGCGTGGCCCGGGTGAGCACCGGCTCGCTCCTGTTCCGGGCCGCCCTCGGCGCGGCGCTGCACCTGACCGACGCGATCGGTGCCGGGCGCGACGCGGGCCTGCCGGCGCCGCCCGGGTACGAGGAGGTGCAGACGCTGGCACCGCCGTCCGCCACCTGATCGGGCACTTCGGGGAAGATGGGAGGAATCGCGCCTTCTTCGGTCTTTACGGTGTGTGCAGGCCCAATCACGCCGTGTCCTGACCGAGAGGGGACGGAGACCATGCGAGTGCCCAGCCGCAGCCCCGGTCGCCAGCCCGGTCCCGCCGTCACGTCCACCGCTCCCGCCCGGCGGGTGCCCGCCGCCGGCCGGCGCGCCGGCACCGAGCCCGACCTGTCCGCGTACCGGGCGGCGGTGGCGGAACTCCTGGTCGAGGTGGGCGCGCTCGCCGACGCGCCGTCCACCACCGCCCGCCAGGTGCTGCTCGACCAGCGGCTGCGCGAACCGGCCATCGCCGCCGTCCTCGACGCCACGCCGCAGGGCCTGATCGGTGCCCGGGAGACGCTGCTGCTGGAGATGGCCCGCTACCAGCCCAACGCGCGCAGCTCGGCGCAGGACCTCACCGCGCTGGTCCGCATCTACCTGCTCTCCCGCGTCGACGTGCTCTGGTGGCGGGACAGCCCGACGTTCCTCACCGACGACCAGGTCCGCACCAGCACCGACCTGGTCGACCTGGAATGGCTGCGCCGCCGCGGCCTGCTCGAGTTCCGCTACCAGGAACAGCCCGCCACAGTGGTGGGACGCGGCCTGCGGGCCGTCCGGCGGCGGCTGCGCCCGGACGCCACCCCGCGTACCGCCGGGCTGCTGTTCCGCCGGGCCCGCCGCGAGATGATCGCCTTCCTCAACGACCTGGCCCGCGAGTTCACCGCGATCGCGCCGGACGGCACGCCGCCGCTCTGGGTGACCAGCCTGGCCCGCAGCGCCGAACACCAGTACCGGCTGCGCCGCCTCGGGTACGCGGCGATGGTGCCCAGCGGACACTGCCTCGGCTGGGCCGCCGACGTCGAACTGGAGTGGTACGACCGCTTCGGCGCCCGCCCGGCACTGGCCGGGCTGCTGCTGGCTCGCCAGGACGCCGGCGAGGTGAACGTGGTCGACGAGGGACAGGCCTGGCACGTCTGTCTCGCCCCGGCCGTGCGCCGCCGCTACCGGCGCGCGTACGAGGCCGAGATGGGGGTGTGACCCGGTGTGCGGCATCGCGCTGAGCATCGGCCCCGAGGCGGACCCGGCGACGTTCCGGCGGATGCTCGCCGCGCTCGCACCACGCGGTGAGGTCACCGAGACCCGGCAGGAGAACGGCCTGCTCGCCGGCGTACGACGGCTGAAGATCGTGGACCGGGAACGATCCGTGCAGCCGTGGATGTCGCCGGACGAGCGGCACCTGCTCTGCTTCAACGGCGAGGTCTTCAACCACCACGAGCTGCGCGCCGAGCTGACCCGGCTCGGGCACCGGTTCAGGACCGCGGGCGACACCGAGGTGGTGCTCGCCGCGTTCCGCCAGTGGGGTGAGAACGCGGTCCGGCGGCTGCGCGGCGAGTACGCGTTCGTCATCGTCGAGCGCGACACCGGCCGGGCGTACCTGGCCCGCGACCCGCTCGGCGTCAAGCCGCTGTACTGGTCCCGCCTGCCCGCCTGCCCGGCTGCCTGCACCTCGCCTCCGAGGTCAAGGCGCTGGTCGGGCACGGCGCGCCGATCGGCGAGGTGGCGCCCGGGCACCACGGCTGGGTCGAGCCCGGCCGTCCGGTCCGGCTGGGCCCGCACGTCGACCTGCTCAGCCTCGGCGACGGCCTGCCGGTGATCGACGACCCGGACGAGGCGGCCCTGCTGGTCCGTGTCGCGCTGACCGACGCGATGCGCACCCGGCTGGACACCGACCTCACCGTCGGCGTGGTGCTCTCCGGCGGCCTGGACAGCTCGCTGGCGCTGCTGCACGCCCGGGAACTGCACCCGGACTGCGTGGCGGTCACCATCGGCGTGCCGGAGAGCCCGGACGTCGCGTACGCCCGGCGGCTCGCCGCCGACCTCGGCGTCCCGCACGAGGTGATCGAGCTGCGGCCGCGTGACATCCGGCTCGCCGACGTCCGCGAGGCGATCCGGATCTCCGAGCTGACCGAGTACGGCGACATCATCAACGCCGTCGTCTCGGTGCCGATCTTCCGGCGGCTGCGCGAGCTGGGCGTCCGGGTGGTGCTCACTGGAGACGGCTCCGACGAGTTGTTCGGCGGGTACCCGATGTACCACGGAGTCGGGCCGGAACGGTCCCGCCGGCTGTTCCTGCACAAGATCCGCAACCTGTGCCGGACCGAGCTGCAACGGGTGGACCGGGCCAGCATGGCCCACGGCGTGGAGGCCCGGGTGCCGTTCCTCGACCTCAGCGTCGTCGAACTGGCCATGCGACTGCCGCTGGACCTGAAACTGCGCGACGGCCAGGAGAAGTGGATCGTCCGGCGGGCCTTCGCCGACCTGCTGCCCTCCTACGTGCGGCAGCGGCCGAAGAACCCGATGTCGTACTCGTCCGGGCTGCACGAACGCGCCCGCCTCTACAAGCCGCTGTTCGCCCGGCTGCACCGCTCCTTCGGCTACGACCTGCTCGAACCGGTCCGCCGGGACTTCGACAGCGTGCTCACCCGCTGCGGCAACGACCTCGACCGGGCCATCGCCGAGGGCATCGCCCGGCCCGACTACACGGTGCTGGAACACGCCCGGGACCTGGTCGGCGCGGCCCGCTGGAACGCCGCCCCGATGGTCCGGCGGCTGGTCAACCCGCGCCGCACCCGAGGTGACGAGGCGCCCCTGCCCGGGTAGCCCGCGCGGCCTCGGTGACCGGCCGGCGCCGGTCGCCGTGCGGGTCAGCGCCGCAGGTCCACGGCGGCGGTCACGCCGGAGACCGGATCGGCGCAGTGCACAGTCGGCCCCGGACGCAACCGGGCGTCCGAGGCGTACCGCCGGGCCAGCTCCCGCCCGGCGGCGGCGTCGCCCCGGTCGGCGGCCACCAGCAGCGCCGCGACCTCGTCGACAAGCGTCAGGTCGGCGCCGGTCAGGTCCTCGGTCATCGCCCCGAACTCGTCCCAGAGCAGTACCTCGTCCCGGTGCCGGTGGGCCAGTTCCAGCAGCACGTAGTCCATCCGGCCATTGTCGGCACCGGACGCGGTCCGCGGGTGCCCGCTCGGCCCGCAATCTCGCCGAGCCCGAACGCCAGGTCCGATCACCGCCGGCGCCGCGGCCGGGGCCGCGTCGTGGGCGGACGGCGGCGATCCGGAGGCGGTGATCGCGAGCTGTTCGCCGATCCGGCGGTGGACCAGTTTGCACAGCCGCAACGTGGTGTACGGCTGCTGGATGTTCGCTGTCGTGCGGAGCTGACCGAGTCCCGGATGGACATCGGCGGACGCCTCTTCTAGCGTCGCTGTCATGCGGAGGACCCTCATCGCCGGCGGGCTCGCGCTGCTCCTGCTCGCCACGGCCTGCGGGGAGAGCCGCCGGTCCGGCCCGCCGGCCGCGGCCGGCTCACCGACCGCGTCCCGGCAGGACCCGGAGCAGGTCGAGCGGACCCTGGCCAGCCTCCGCAAGATCGACGACCTGCCGATGTACGAGATGACGTACGACGGCGACTACGACCCGACCGCCGGGCTGGCCGGGTCGACGCCGCCGAGCCCGTTCGGCTGCTCGCTGTTCGCCGCGCTCGCCGACCGGGAGCGCCCGCTGTTCGCCCGCAACTTCGACTGGGAGCCCAATCCCGCGCTGGTGCTGCGCACCGACCCGCCGGACGGGTACGCCTCGATCTCCCTCGTCGACATCTCGTACCTGGGTGTGTCCGCCGACCCGACCGGGGACCGGCGGCTGCTGGACGCGCCGCTGCTGCCGTTCGACGGCATGAACGAGCGGGGTCTCGCGGTCGGGCTGGCCGCCGACGACGGGGCACGCGCCGAGCCGGTGCCCGGACTGCCGGCCGTCGGCTCGGTGCGCATTCTGCGCCTGGTGCTCGACTCGGCCGCCACCGTGGACGAGGCGGTCGCCGTGTTCCGGCGCTACAACCTCGACTTCGACGGCGGGCCGCCGCTGCACTACCTGCTGGCCGACGCGACGGGCGCGTCCGCCGTGGTGGAGTTCGTCGACGGGAAGCTCTCCGTGGACCGGCGGCAGGGCCCGTGGCAGGCGCTGACCAACGTGCCCGCCGTCGGCGTGCCGGACCGGGAACTGCGCCAGGACCACCGGTACGGGGTGCTGGCGAGGGAGCTGGACCGCACCGGCGGGGTGGTCGACGCGGCCGGTGCGCTGCGGCTGCTGAACGCGGTACGCCAGTCGCACACCCGCTGGTCGGTGACGTACGGGCTGCGCAGCGGCGAGGTGCGCGTGGTCACGGCCGGCGGCGGCACCCGCGACTACCGGCTGCCGATGAGCGACTGACCACGGCCGCGGTGGCGCCGTGCCCCTCAGACGATCGGCTGCTGGTACCTGTCGGCGAGCGCGGGCAGGTCCGGCTCGCCGAACCGCTCGACGAGTGCCGCGAACCGATCGGCCTTCTCCGCCCCGAAGCGCCGCACGGCGACCGCGTAGGAGGCGGCGGAGACGAACGCCGGTGGCGTGGTCTTGCTGTGGAACTTGTCGGCGTACATCACGAGGTGTTCCTCGACGGTGCCGGCCGTGTAGTCGGCGGCCGGGATCGGCAGGCCCTGCCGGCGCACGTCCGCCGGGGTGATTCCGACGCCGGTGTGACGGGAACAGAACCGGGCGATCACCTCCGGCAGCCCCGCCTCCCGTGCCAGCGAGTGGCCCAGCACGCCGTGCCGTACGTAGTTCCGCTCGTCGAGTCGCCCGGCCGAGTCGTAGAGGCGGTAGACCCCGATGTCGTGCAGCAGGCTGCCGGCCCGCACGACGGCGGCGTCCGCGTCCACGCCGCTGCTGTCGAGCAGTTGTTCGGCGATGTCGCAGACGATCCGGCAGTGCGTCCAGACGAGGCGCAACGCCGCCCGGGACGGCGCGAATCGTTCGTGCAGGGCCCGGATCAGGGTGTCGCTCGGCACCGCCGTCCGGTCGTCGATCGTCACTGGTGCGTGTTTCCGTTTCCGTCCCGGAACCGCACCGGGCCCGGCGTCCCCGCGAGGGGGAGCACCGGGCCCGGCGACGGTCAGCGTGTCACCAGCTCAGGTAACCGGCCTGGGTCTGCACGTTCAGCTCGGGCACCAGCAGGAACTGCGCCAGCCAGGTACGCGGGTCACGCAGCTCCAGCACGTCCAGTCCCTTCTGGATGTCGCTGGAGTAGATGTGGCCGTTGTACCAGTAGGCCGACCAGGACCCGCCGGTACGCAGCTGCGAGGCGTCCAGCGGCCCGCGCTCCCAGTAGGCGATCTCCTTGGGGGTGCGCGAGTCGGTGAAGTCCCACACCGAGATGCCGCCCTGGTACCAGGCCTGGACCATGATGTCGCGGCCGGGCACCGGGATCAGCGAGCCGTTGTGGGCCACGCAGTTCTCCGTGTCGGCGTTGACCCGGGGGATCTTGTAGTAGCTGCGGAACTCCAGCTTGCGGGCGTCGCCGCGGCCGGTGATGTCGTAGATGGCGTCCGCGCCGCGGTTCGGGCCGACCACCTCGTTGCAGGTGGCCGCGCCGCCGCCGCCCAGCTCGTCGGTGAAGACGACCTTGGTGCCGGCGTTGTTGAACGTGGCCGAGTGCCAGAACGCGAAGTTCTCCGCGTCGGTGACCCGCTCGATCACCCGGGGCGCCTCACGGTTCTTGATGTCCAGCAGGATGCCGTCACCCATGCAGGCGCCCGCGGCCAGGTCCTTCGACGGGTACGCGGTGATGTCGTGGCAGCCGGTGGTGGCCGACGACTGACCCGGGATGCCCGGGTAGCCGCCGTCCGGGAACAGGTTCGGCGTGGCGACCACGGAGGCGGTGGTGGGGTTCTTCACCGGCACCTTGACGATGGAGATGGAGTCGTGCGGCGGCTGGCAGTCCGGGAACTCGGCCCGCGGGCTGTACGAGGAGACGTACAGGTAGACGTTCCGCTTGTCCTTGCCGGGCACCAGGGTGTGGGTGTGCGAGCCGCACGCCGTCTCCACCGACTTGATGTAGCGCGGGTTGCGCTTGTCCCGGATGTCGAAGATCTTGATGCCCTCCCAGGACTCCTTCACCGACGCCGACTGGGTGGTGCTGGCGCAGGAGTCGTCGGTGCGGGAGGAGTCGGTCGACAGGAACAGCAGGTTGCCGTGGACCGAGATGTCGTTCTGCGAGCCGGGGCAGAGCACCTGGGACACGATCGCCGGGCGGCTCGGGCGGGAGACGTCGTAGACGACGAACCCGTCGTAGTTGCCGACGAACGCGTACCGCCCCTGGAAGGCGATGTCGGTGCCGAGGGCGGCAGTGGTGTCGAACGGCGCCTGCTTAGGCAGGTTCGCCACCTGACGCAGGTTGGGGCTGCTGGAGATCTCGTCGACACCGGGGACGGCGTTGTCCACGGTGGCCGGCGCGGCCTGGGCGCGGGGGATCTCCTGCGCGCTGCTCGGGGGCGCGGTGAACACGCCGGCGAGCAGCAGGCCGGCGGCGGCCAGGCTGACGATCCGGATTCGGGACGTGCGGATGCTGATCATCGGCAACACCCTTCGAAAGGGGGTCATGATTCGCCACACCTTACCGATTTGAGACGGCCATCAATGTGAGCTGGGTCACACTTGGGAACTTTCGTCTATGGATAGGATCGCTGTCACCTTGACCGGAGGAGGCGTCGTATGACCAGCCGGCAGGCTCGTGTGTGGGTGGGCGTCACAGCGCTGGTGACCCTCGTGGTGGTCGGCGCACTGGCGCTGACCGGGCGCGAGGACACCCGTACCCCGGAGGCGGCCGGAACCGCAGCGCCGGCCGCGCCGAGCGCGAGCGCCGCCGGGTCGGCGCCACCCGTGGTGGTACCGGGGCGCCCGGGGGAGCCCGCCGCGACCCGCCCGGCCGAACAGGTCCGGGGCGCCACCACGCCGCGCTGGAACAGCCTCGACGTCTGGTACGTCCGGATGATGATCCCGCACCACGAGCAGGCCCTGGAGATGGCCGCCCTCGCGCCCGAGCGTGCCGCCGACGCGCGGGTGCGCGCCGTCGCCGACCGGATCCGCGCCGCGCAGGGCCCGGAGGTCGGCCTGCTGCGCGCCTGGCTCAGCACGCGCGACCTGCCCGCCGACGTACCCGGGCACGACCACGGCAGCATGCGCGGGATGCAGTCCCCGGAGGCGATGCGGCGGCTCGCCGACGCCCGCGGCGCGGCGTTCGACAGGCTGTTCGTGCAGATGATGTCCGACCACCACCGGGGCGCGATCGTCATGTCCACCGACCTGCTGAAGGTCGGCGTCGACCAGCCGATGCAGGAGTTCGCCACCTCGGTGGCCGTCGAGCAGTCCGCCGAGATCAGCCGCATGCAGGCCCTCCTGAGCCGCTGACCTGGGAGCGGGCGGGGGGCAGGGCGGGCCTGGGCTGGGGGATCGTGAACCGCCTGATCCTCGGTCGCACCCTGATCGTCGGCGCGGTCTTCCTGGCCGGACTGAACCTGCGGACCCGCCGGCTCTACGTGCTCAGCCTGGAGGAACGCGCCGCCACGCTGGCACGGGAACGGGAGGCCGAGGCGCGCGCCGCCGTCACCGAGGAGCGCACCCGCATCGCCCGCGAGTTGCGCGACGTCGTCGCCCACCGCATGGCGGTGATGATCGTGCAGGCCGACGGGGTGCGGTTCACGCCCGACCGGGATCCGGCCACCGCCCGGGAGGCGGCCAAGGTGGTCGCCGACACCGGCCCGGCGGTGGGTCAGGGCTGGGTGGCCGGCTGCCCGCCGGTGTCACCGCCGCCGCCCGTGCCGGTGCCCGGGTCGGCGGTGGTCGGGTCCGGCGCCGGTGGCGTGGTGGGTGCCGTCGTCGTCGGCGCGCTCGACGGCGTGCTGCTCGGCTCGGCCGACGGGGCCGGCTCGTCGGTCACGCTCGGCTGCGCCGACGGGGTCGCCGAGGTGCTCGGCGTCGCCGAGGGCGTGGCCGACGGCCGGCCGCCCGGGCCGACCGGGCGGTAGGTGTACTCGTCGACGGCCGACGGCTCGTCGGCGACCGGCTCGGCTGCCGGGTCGCTCGGCGCCACCGCGGGCGCCGTCTTGTCGATCTTCGTGGCCGGTTCGGCGGTGTCGTTGGCGGCGGCCACGAGCGCGCCCAGCGCGCCCATCGCCACCAGCACCGCGCCCAGCGCCCCGACGAGCGTGCCGCGCCGGCCCCGCCGCCGCGACGTCGCCACGGCGGCGCCCGGGCGGACCGCCGGCTGGTCGTCGCGGGACCGCGCCGAGCCCGCCGCGCCGCGCAGCGCCACCGTCGCGGTCGGCGAGTCGGTACGCGCGGCCCGCGCCGCGTCGGCCATCGCCGCGGCGCTCGGGTAACGGTCGGCCGGATCCTTGGCCAGCGCCCGGGAGACCAGCTCCCGTACCGACGCCGGGATCTCCGCCGGCAGCTCCGGCGGTTCGTCGTCGAGATGGCGTACGGCCACCTGGAGCGGGTTGTCGCCGGTGAACGGCGGGCTGCCGGTGAGGCAGCAGTACGCGACGGCGCCCAGCGCGTACACGTCGGTGGCCCCTGAGACGGGCCGGCCGGCGGCCTGCTCCGGCGCCATGTAGAGGGCGGTGCCCGGCACCGCGTTCGTGCTGGTGATGCTCGTGACGTTGGTCGAGCGGGCCACCCCGAAGTCGACCAGGACCACGGTGCCGTCGTCCTGCACGAGCAGGTTGCTCGGCTTCACGTCCCGGTGCACGATGCCGCGGCCGTGCGCCGCGTGCAGCGCCTGCGCCACCTGGGCCACGATCGACATGGTCTCGGCGACCTCGAGCTGCCCGGCGGATTCGATCCGCCGCGACAGCGGCTCACCGGCGACGAACTCCATCACCAGGTAGTCGGCCCGGCCGCCGCCGGGCAGGTCGTCCTCGCCGCAGTCGAAGACCTGGACCACGCCGGGGTGGCGCAGCGAGGCCATGATCCGGGCCTCGGAACGGAACCGGGCGATGAAGTCGGGGTCGGACACCAGGGCGGGAAGGAGCACCTTCACCGCGACCGGGCGACCGAGGACAAGGTCGGTGGCACGCCAGACGTCGCCCATGCCGCCGGTGGCGACACGGTCATCCAGGCGGTACCGACCGCTGAGTACGACGTCTGAGGACAGCACCCCCATACCGTACCCACAGCAGGCGCGAAGTATTTCCCGCGATATCCGTGGCCGGTCCGGCCCGGCCGTTCGGGCGGGTGTCCGGCACCCGGGACGCCGATCGGCTGATCGTGATCGCCCCGGTACGATCGGCCAGAAAGTGACGTGCCCCCGCGCTCGCGGCCCGCCGCCCCGGCGGGCGGTCCGATCCGCGGAGCGTCGTGACCGCTGTCGGTGTTACCCCGACACGCCGGTGACGCAGGTAGACATTTCTCTCTGTTTCTCCGCCGTGCGGAGGCTTGCCGAGGCACCCCGCCCGCTCCGGCGTCGGCCCGACTCCCAGCCGCCCCCGGACGCCGGTACGGTATGTCCCGCCGACGCCGGTGCCGCGCGGCGGTGTCCACGGCGCACCGCACCCTCGTGCGGGTGCCTGATTCAGCTCACCGGGGGGCCGAGTGCGGATGGCGGTGTGGTCACTGGCACCCGTTGACGCCCGGCTCGGGGTCGTCATCCGGGTGGGGCGGCGCGCGTGACGGCCGAACTGAACGAGGCGGTCGCCGCGGCGCAGGCGGGGGACGAGGAGGCGTTCCGGTTCCTCTACCGCAGCCTGCAACCCGCGCTGCTGCGCTACCTGACCGCCCTCGTCGGCGCCGACGCCGAGGACGTGGCCTCGGAGGCGTGGCTCCAGATCTCCCGCGACCTGCCGTCGTTCACCGGCGGCGAGTTCCGCGCCTGGGTGGTCACCATCGCCCGCAACCGGGCCATGGACCATCTGCGCCGGCAGCGGCGGCGGCCCTCCGTGCCGGTGCCGGTGCAGGCCCTCAACGACCTGGCCGCCGACGTCGACACCGCCGACCGGGCCGGTGAGGCCATCGCCACCGAGAGTGCGCTCGCGCTGATCCGTACGCTGCCGCCGGCCGAGGCCGAGGCGGTGATGCTGCGGGCCGTCATCGGCCTGGACGCGGAGACCGCCGGGCGGGTGCTGGGCCGGCGGGCCGGCGCGGTGCGCACCGCCGCGCACCGCGGCCTGCGCCGGCTCGCCGCGCTGCTGGAGCGCTCGGCGGCGCAGGCCGCGCCGGAGGACACCCGGGACGCCGTCGCGCCGCGTCCCCGGACCGAGCGCCAGGTGCCGCACGCGCCCGAGGCCGAGCCGGCGGAGGGCTGACGTGAGGGGAGACGACGGCATGCACGCTCGCCGGTCCGGCGGGCCCGCCGACCGGGCGGAATCCGACCGGCTGCTCGACGCCGCTCGCGCCGGCTCGCCGCCGGGCGCCGACGCCGACCCGCTGACCCGGCTGCTGTCCGCCGCGGCCGGACCGGCCGGCCCGGACGAGGTCGCCGGGGAGGAGCAGGCGCTCGCCGCCTTCCGGGCGGCCCGCGCCGGGACCGCGGCGGCGCCGGTGATCGCGCCGCGCCCGCGCCGGCGCCTGCGGGTCGCCGCCGCGCTGGCGGGGCTCGCCGCCACCG